>JAKPPK010000052.1 GCA_029547385.1 Candidatus Latescibacterota bacterium | reverse complement strand
TACTCCCAGGCCTTGCGCGCCCGGTCCTCCCAGGAAGCCGGGATCGCTTCGGAGGCGTTGACCTTGCTGAACACGGACGGGTCCAAGGCCGCGGCGGCTGCCAGAGGAACGAGCACCAGACCGTCCGCTGAAAGCGGCGTCGGCTCAACGGCCGATCCGGATGCCGGGCTGTCGGGTGTCGAGTTGCTTCGTGTTTTCACCGTGGTCCTCTCGGTTTCTTGCCCTTGTGGGCGCGACATTCGCGCCGTGTGGCGGGAAAATCCCGCCCCTGGGGTTATCTACCGGAGGCGGGGAAGGAACGTCGGTGGGTGGGTTGTTCGGGCTGGGGAAGCCAGACCGTATCCGGAAATATTCCTTGACACTTAGAGTCAAAACCGGCTATATTTATTACCGGATGAGACTGATGCCGGAAAGAACCATGGCCAGGAGTGACCCTATGATAGAGACTATCAAATCCATCATCCTGGATTTCCAGGAAACCCGGATGGAGACCGGGGTGCCCCGGCGTTTGCGTATCGAGACGGTACACGGCAAGGCCGCCGTCTGCATCGGAGTGCGCCGGAGCGGCAAATCGACATACCTGTTCCAGGTTATCCAGCGGCTGTTGGACGGCGGGGTCCCTCGGCAGAACATCCTGTATCTGAATTTTTTCGACGACCGCCTCCACAATCTGCGGCAGGACAATCTCGCCCTGATCGCCGAGGCCTATTACTCCATCTACCCGGAGAAGAAAAACACCGAGACGGTCTACTGTTTTTTCGACGAGATTCAGGCCGCCCCCGGTTGGGAGCCCTTCGTGGACCGTTTGATGCGCACGGAAAAATGCGAGGTGTATCTCACCGGTTCGTCGGCCCGGATGCTGTCGAAGGAGATCGCAACCCAGATGCGCGGGCGGGCTATCTCCTGGGAGATGTTCCCGTTTTCGTTCAGGGAGTTCCTGGATTATAAGGGTATCGAGAGCGGGGGTGCGCTGTCGACGAAGAAGCGGCTCCTCGTTCAAAAGGCCTTCGAGGAATACTGGGAGACCGGCGGCTTTCCCGAGGTCGCCGGTCTCTCCCGCCACTTGAGGATCAAGACCCACCAGGAATATTTCCACACCATCCTGTTTCGGGATTTGGTCGAGCGCCACGACGTTTCACACCCGAAGGCGGTGACCGATCTGGCGCACTGGCTGGTGGACAACACCGCCTCGCTTTACTCGATCAACAGTCTCACGGGCTATCTCAAGTCGCTGGGCCATAAGGCTCCGAAGTCCGCGGTGTCGGATTACCTGGAATGGTTCGAAGACGCCTATTTCCTGTTCACCGTGCGCATATTCGACCCGTCCCTGGCGCGCAGCAACACTAATCCGAAAAAGGTCTATTGCATCGATCACGCGCTGGTCACTTCGGTGTCGTCCGGAATTCTGGTCAACTCCGGCCATCTTCTCGAAAACCTCGTGTTTACAGCGCTCCGGCGTCTTCATCCGGAAATCTACTATTACAAGACCAAGAACGGTCGGGAGGTCGATTTCATCGTCCCGATGCGCGGACGACACAAGATACTGGTTCAGGTATGCGAGTCCCTGGCGGAACCGCAGACGCGGAAGCGGGAGACTACGGCCTTGAGTGAGGCGATGCTTGAGCTGGGCCTGAAATCTGGAACCATCGTGACCCGGAACGAGGACGAACGGATCGATGCCGGCGGCGGGACCATCGAAGTGGTCCCGGCATGGCGGTTCCTCCTCGAACTGCCGGACGCTTCGGAATAGCTGCATGAGATTCTTGCTGATCAGTGACACACACGGAAAGCTTGGGGTGATCGACGAACTGGCCGACCATGTCAGGGCCGACGCGGTGATCCACGCCGGGGACTTCGGTTTTTTCGACGACGGGAGTTTCGAGCGACTCTCGGACCGGGAGCTTCGGCTTCACGTCGCGCATTCCGATCTGCCGCGAACCGAACGGGACCGAATCCTGACGCTTTCCCGAAACGCGATGATCAAGACGGCGAGGGAGCACCGTTTGCTCGGCGCGTTTCAACCCTTCCTCGAAGGGGTCGAATCGTTCCATGTTCCCGTTTACGCCGTCTGGGGCAACCACGAGGACAAGGAGGTCGTCGAGCGGCTCTTCCACGGCGAGGTCGCTGTGACAAACCTCCACCTCCTGCATCACCGGCATGGGTACTG
Organism: Candidatus Latescibacterota bacterium; assembly: GCA_029547385.1. GTDB lineage: Bacteria > Latescibacterota > MWCZ01 > MWCZ01 > MWCZ01 > MWCZ01. The sequence continues at coordinate 910 of JAKPPK010000052.1, read as the reverse complement.
GATCGGACCGGCGTTTATCTACGGGCTCGGCGGAAATGTGCTTCTCGGCTCGAAGATGATGCAACGGCCCATCGCAGGCGGTGGAGGGAAAATATGGAGCACACTCTCACAGTACTCCGATTTGATCCAAACCGTCGAAAGGGATGCGGCCCCGGCCATGGTGCGCATCTTCGTTTCCCACGTCAGCCCGGGCAAGGAGCCTTTCGTGGAACTTATAGGTGCCCGGACGGGGGCAGATTTCACCGTCAGTGGACACATGGGAGCGCCCGCCAGTATGGTCTGGAATCCTTTCGCGGTAAGCACCGTCGAGGAAGCGGAAAAACGGCTTCGGGATGGTTTCGACGCCGTGAGAGAAACGTGTCTGGACACCGCTAAAACGGACGCTTCATGGGTTGCCGAGACACTCGAATTCATCGGTCGGGTTCCGGAAGATACCATCGACCTTGGAAGGAACGTCAAAGCGCCCGCCTGGTATCGGCGGATGACGCACATCAACCTGCCCGACGCTCACGTGGGCTACGCCGTCCTCGATATCGACGAGACCGGTTCGAAGCTCCAGACCTTCCTCAAATAAACACCGGCTCAGTCGTCAGCGGCACCAAGGAAACCGTCTCCTCGCCCACTTGGTTGAGGACGGACTGCTCCCGGGCCAGCATGGCGCAGCGCACGGCGTCGATGACGTGGTCGTTGCCCTTGAATAAACGATGCGGCCATCGTGCAGCGTATAGGTGTGGGTGGTGAACTGATCCTCGATCTCCAAGTCCTCGATGGGGAACACGAGCTGACGTCGCTGGAGCGCCCCGGCGATAAGGCTGGTCATGAATTCCTTGGTCCGCTTCCTGACCTCGTGGCCGTCGCGCACGGCCAGGGTGGTCATGCCCCCGAAGTCGTAACCGCGTAGCCGCCCCTG
>JAKPPK010000421.1 GCA_029547385.1 Candidatus Latescibacterota bacterium | reverse complement strand
AGGAAGACTTTCACTTCCGCGTTCGGAAAAACCACCGTACCAATATCACGGCCTTCCATCACTACGTCACGAGAGCCTGCGAGAACCCGTTGCTGGCGAACGATCTCTTCGCGAACCCCCGCAACCTCGCTCACGCGCGATACATGCCGATCCACTTCCGGCGTGCGGATCGCCTGACTTACGTCCTCCCCGTCGAGTTTCACCCACGGAACGCCGTTTTCCTGCCCGAGTTCTATCCGAACCTCCCGGGCCAGTCTCGTCAATTCCTCGTCGTCCTCGAGGCGAACGTTTCGACGCAGAGCCGCCAGTGTCAGCGCACGGTACATCGCGCCAGTGTCGATATGAGTGAAACCCAGAACCTTCGCTACTTCACGCGCTGTCGTGGACTTCCCCGAGCTTGCAGGACCATCAATCGCCACGACCATCCACGCACTCCACCTGTTTCCACAGCCGTTCACATTCGGCTGCCGAGAGCACTCGCCACGCCGCCGTGGCAAGACCGGCGAGACCGATTCCGGCGAATTCGGTTCTTTTGAGTCGAAGAACCTCATGTCCCACTGCGCGGCACATGAGGCGCACCTCCCGTTTTCTGCCCTCTCGAAGAACCAACTCCAGCTCAGAGGTATCCTTGCGCTTCTCGCACACCCTCACTTCGGCGGGGCTCGTCGTACCACCTTCTATTTCCACGCCGTTGCGAAGGCGATCTAATGCTTGAGCATCGGGATGCCCCTTCACCAGCGCGCGATACACACGTGGTATGCGATAACGCGGATGCGTAAGGTGCTCGACCAGTCCCCCATCGTTGGTCATCAGCAACACACCTTCGGTGTCGAGGTCCAACCTTCCGACGGGGACCAGATGCGCGTACTCGCTCGGCAACAGGTCGTACACCGTTCTGGTGTAGTGAGGATCCCTCCGCGAGACAAGGTAGCCGGAAGGTTTGTTCATCACGAGAGTCGTTTTTGACTCGACGGGAGTGATCACGCGACCGTCAAGACAAACGACATCCTGGGTCGTATCGATCCGAGCGCCCAGTTCCGCGGGCAGACCATTCACGGTAACGCGCGAAGAAGCGATGAGCTTGTCGGCACTTCTTCGCGAAGCGACACCGCACCGCGAAAGAAACACGTTCACCCGAACAACGCAAGCATTGTCGGCTGGCGCATTCACAGGAACCTCTTGTTTTCACAGAATCTTTTAATTTTACGCTCAAATTGAGGCCCGCGTCAAGTAACGGGCCGGCGGTAACTCTAGGTGACACACCCGGTACGGGTGTTCGTTGAGCGGAATGTTCCGCTGATCACACTGTACTTCTCGGCCTTCCACGGCGTGCGAAACGCGTAGACTCTATGATCATACGATCCGACCACAATCTCCAGACTCCCATCTCCGTTGACATCAGCAATGGCGGGAGTGCCAAAAATCTCCGCTCCTGTGAGATAATCATCCACCTCCCGGCCTTCTTCGTCGATGACGTAAACACGGTTGTCGTCTGATCCTACGACGATCCGCGCCTCTCCTGCGATACTGGCGGGGACGACCACTGGAGAAGAGCGAACCGCACCTCCCGTCTGGAACTGCCATGACAGCCGGCCGGCACAATCGATGCCGTGTACACGTCCGTCATCCGAGCCGATCACCACGCAGGCTTTTTTTCCGTCACCTGGCAGCACAGCGGGTGAAGAAAACACTCGCCCGGCGGTAGTGGCTTCCCACAGAAGCGTTCCGTCGAGGTCGAACGCGAGCACCTTCCCCGTAACAACCCCGAGAACGAGAGCCGGCTTTCCCGCTCCGAGGAGTTGACAAAGAAGAGGGGACGAGTAGATCGCATTCGGACCTCCTTCCGCGAGCGCGTATTTCTTTCCCGAAGGCACACCTTGGAACGAAGTCCGATGAATCTCTCCCCCGACAAGAGCCTGCCGCCACCGGATTTCCCCGTCCGCTTTCAGACACGCAATCGTACCCTGCAGGGTCACCACGATGATTTCCCGCGCGGGAGTAATCACCGGCGCCGCAAAAATCGGCTCCAGGAGATCGACATTCCACAGCCGTTCGCCGCGCAGATTGAGGCAGGACACCGTCCCATCCAGCGACGCTGCCACGATCTCCTCAATTCCGTCGCCATTCAGGTCGCCGGCAGCGGGTGCGGAATCCACACGATTACCTGTCTCGAATTCCCATACTTGCCGCCCCTGCCCGTCGAGGCAATAGAGCCTGCCGTCGGCAGCGCCCACAACTACCCTGGCACCGCCGCCGTCTCGGCCATCAGTAATCAAGGGTGAGGAGAAGTGCGGATATTCGTATCGTTCACCCCTCGTCGTGGTTGTCCACATTCTCCTCCCGTTGCCGTCGAGCGCCACGATTTCTTTGTGGGAAGACACCGCAACCACCGAGAGGGACCCATTGCCCTCCAAGTCCCCGATTGCGGGTGACGCAGCAACGTACAACCCGAGAGGTGTCGACCAGGCAGTTGACTTGCTGTGGATGCTTTCCGCTACCCTCCACACATTGCGAAGCGGTTCCGGACGCACTCGCGAAAAACCCTTCCCATGGACATGCTCAATGTCTTCGGCAACCCGTTCGAGATTCCTCCCCGCTCTTTCAAACCATTCTCTCAGCCGGGGGGTGGGGTCACGTTCCAGGATTTTGTGGAGGTAGACAACCTCCGTCATCGCCCGCCACGCTCGAACCTGAACCCGCATTTTCTCGAAACCGGTGTGGAGTATCTCGTACTTCGCGGTTTCGAGTTTGCTTCTGATGGATTCGATATCCGCAATACTCCTTTCACACAGGCTCAGCGCCCGGTCCTTTTCCCACAGAATCTGCACCAACGTTTCCTCAGTTGGATTCGCCAATTGGTCTGCCAGAACGGCGAGCTTCGTCTTCCATTGCCCGTGGAAATCGCGGTAGAAACGAATCATGGAATCAGCTTCTGCCTCCACCAGGGACGGAGAGCTCGTACACACGTTCAGTATGCCTTTCGTGTAGAACGTGAGCTGAACAATCTGATTCGTCCTCTGGAGCGCCCGCCCGATGGCATCCACGGCGTCGGATGGGTATTTCGATGTCAGCCAATCGCGCCAGAGACTTTCCAGGTCCTTGTCCAGGTTCTTTGCCAGTTCGGAGAACGCAATCGTATTGAACTCATTCAGGGACCCGAACGTACTGCGCTCTGCACGGTCCACCCGCGCAATAGCTCCCGTGAGGCCAAGTGATGCGGCGTATCTCAGACGATTGCGTGTGTGCTCGTAACTCACCCACGGGAAATCTGTCCCCCCGGCGTATTCCCCCCAGCAATCGAACTCTATCATCTGTGGATGGCGACCAAAAAGTCCCAGGAGTGGATTCGGTGGCTGCGCCTGATACCAGTCTCCCCACGACTCTTTCGTCATGATCGTCACGTGATCCGGAACGTCGCGCATCGCTTCGGCATACCAGAGCATCGTCCTCGGCACCCAGGTGAACGTCCTGACGATGAGCCGCGCCTTGTGTTTTCGGCATATCGCATCGAGCATGCTTACCATCCGCGCGATCCTGTGCGGTTGCGGTCGGTCGCTTACCACCTCATTGTCGTCATCTATGCGGATTCGGGTCTCCGTGAGTGTGAGGACCACCCCATCAAGTTCAGGAACCGCGGAGAACAAATCCTCGTATTTCTGGGCAACGTAATCCCACGTTCGGCGCGAATTCAGGTCAACCTTGCCACCCAGCTTGAGATGGTCGGGCACGTTCTGCATTTCGTGCGTCCAGACGAACACCTCGATACCGTGCCGGTGAGCCCGCTCGATGAGTTCTGCGGCATCACGCTGAAGCTCCGAGGATTCGACGATCTGCTCGGCGTATGCGCAGAAAGAGTGCGACAGTTGTACGTGGTTGATTCCGAACCGAGGCGCAAGCTCGATCTCCTGTCTCAGCAGGTCCATGCTGCGGCTTGCAAGGAGCCATCCTCTCGTAGAGAAAGACATCGCAGAGCCCTCCCCGCGCAGGTGAACAACAACCCGTCCGGCGTGATCACACATGCTTCCAGTGTGTTCTCACGTCTAAGATACAGAAGCAGAAGCGAAAATGAAGGGGAATTGCGGAGGTCACCAGCGCCACGGCAGTGGTGCCGCCAGAGATCTGAGGAAAGGCAGTTCGAGAGGGACTTCTCGTTCGTTGAATTCGATACCGAAACAGGGTGCGGCACCGTAATGGCAGATCTGCTGCATCAGCTCGGGCCAGTCAATGGTTCCCGACGACGGCGCAACGTGTTGGTCATCAATGCCGTTATTGTCATTCAAGTGAAGGTAATACACACGATTTCCGAATTGCTCAAGGTAGGCGCGCGTATTGCCGGTCACGTGCGCATGCCCCGTATCAAGTGTCATACCGACGTGCGGCGACTGGATTGCGCTGAACAGGAACGCGAAATCGTACGGTTGATCGCCAAGAGGGTTGGGGTCGTGGCACAGCGTGTTGTCCTCCCAACAGAGCATGACTCCAGTGTCCTCGAGCGCGGGAAGGATTCTTTCCGTCAGCTTCAGTACCCGATCGAGTGCGCGGTTTCTCCCGTCTTTTTCCGCGAGATCGAACAAACCAAGGTGGCATACGAGGTGGCGCCCGCCCATGAGATGTGTGCGCGCCACTGCACTTTCCAGCCGATCAAATGCGATGTCGACGGGGGTCTGGCCGAAGTTGTAGACTCCGTCCCACGGAGCGTGGTAATCGACGAACAAACCCGCATCCTGAGCCATTTGGCGGATTTCCCGGCATTCGGCAACCGTGTACTCCCGGGTGAAAAACTCCACGCCGTCGAGTTCAAGGGCACAACAAGTGTCGATCGCCTGACTCACGGATTCGTGAGCAATATGCGCTGTACTGAGTCCAAAAACCGGTTTGTTCACGTCCATTTCCAACGAAAAACCTTCCCGACTCAGTTCAGATGCCAATATCCTCGGGGATGTCGAATCCGTCCTGGAAATCCGATTCGTCGATGTGGATGGATTCCAGTCGATTGGGTTCGAGGGCCGCCCTCAGAGCGGCTGCAACGTCCGGATGAAACTGGGTACCCGCGTGTTTCTGAATTTCGTCTGCCGCCTCAACTCTGGTTCGTGGCTTGTTGTACGTTCGTTTGCTCGTGATTGCGTCGTACGCGTCAGCAACGAAAATTATGGCCGACTCCACCGGTATCTGATCGCCTTTGAGGCCGTCGGGATACCCTTGCCCGTCATAACGTTCGTGGTGCCAGCGGACTATCGGCGCCACGTCTGCGAACTGGTCTATTTTGCGCACGATCCGTTCTCCAATCAGCGGATGCGCTTTCAGCTGCAGGTACTCAAGGTCATCGAGACGCGTAGTTTTGCGCAACGACTGATCGAGAACGCCTATTTTACCGACATCATGGAGCAATGCACCCACGTGGACCCGCCACATCCTTTCCTGTTCAAGATGCATCGCCGCGCCTATCATAAGACTCAGTTCCATTACGCGACGGGAATGCCCGCTGGTGTAGGGATCCTTGGCTTCAATCGCCTCAACAATCGCATCTACCGTCTGCACCTGTGAGACAAAGAGGCTGGCTTTCAGTTCCCCGATCGCCCGCTGGTGATTCCTTTCCATATCCGAGAGCTGCTTCGTAAGTTCTTCAATCTCGCGACGCAACGCTCGTATGTACGGTTCCTGAGGCTCTCGTTGGTTCATCTTAGAGGTCGTATCCATCCCTACGTCCGGAACGGGAGCCCTCGCCAGCAACCTTCGTTGCACGTCACTCAGCGAACACCGCTCACGTCTCCGGTACGAAAACACAGAAGCGCGCGTTTTCCCGTTTCATGCAGTTCTTTCGAAATTAACCCCGTTGCGCGCCCGCTCCAACGCCTGAACGAACCTCGTCACGCCCGCCAGCGCTCTTTTTGCAGGGTTCTCGCAGGGCTGCCGATGATCCCACATCCCGCGCGCCGGGGAACTCCCCGGACGGGTAATCCGTACTATTAACGAAGAACATAGACAGGGAGGGAACGGAACAATGGAAACTATTCGCGTCCACAGCGATTTCCACGCGGCTCACAGGCAAATCGGGTATGCCGGCAAATGCCGGCACGTGCACGGTCACACATGGCGAGGGACGATCTCGTTGAGCACGGAGAAGTTCCCAAGGAACCACCTTGACATGGCAATAGATTTCGGAGACCTCAAACAGGTGTTCCGCCGGATGGACCACAAGATGCTGGTGGGAGAAGCCGACAGAGAATTTGTCACGGCTCAAGGAGTAGACCCGGAAGGCGTTGTGGTGATTCCGGGTTCCAATCCCAGCGTGGAAAACATCGCATATTACTGTCTGGAAGGCGTCCGGAAGGTGATCGAGAACCAGTACCCGGGCAGAGGACTCAAATACCACCTGGAACTGACACTTCAGGAAACGGAAAACAACATCTTCGTAGTGGAAACTGATTTCGTGATCTGAGGAACAGGTCTTGGGAGAAGCCGCCCGGGTTGGCTAATTTCTTCAGTCGGTCGGCGAAGTTGCGCGCGCACAAACTGTGCCTGCACGTTCGTGGTGTAAAAGGGAGGTCGGCGGAGTGGGTTTCCGGGCTTTGGTAGGATCAGTCTGGTGTGCGCTTCTCGGAATATCGTTCGCCGCGTGCGGCAACAACGTCGCCAAACTGGTGAGTCCGCTTCAGACGAGCGGAAGTGTCACGATCGAGATCTCTCGCTCTACAACTCCCGTTTTTTCGTGGAACGCAACAACTACCATCGAAGCCATCAGTGTCGCGAATTTCCGCGTTGATGGAACTGTGGACAGGATACTGTGGGGATACCGCGGGATCGCCGCCACTCCACCAATCACCTACGGAAGCGTAATCCCCGGAGGAATAAGTCTCTCCGTCGGAACACCACCTGCGCTTCAGAGTGGAAATCGGTACCGCGTCGAGGTGGTCAGCGGCGGCAAAGCGAGCACTGCGGATTGGATCGTGCCCTGAGGGTTATGCGCGAATGGCAGCGCCGGATTCTGCGTCGAAAAAGTGCATTTTGTCAGGGCGCGGGATCAGGTTGATTGTAGAACCGTTCGGCGGGGCCACATGAGCGTCCACACGCGCGATCAGGGCATGGTTTGCAGTCCGTGCGTACACAAACGTTTCACTCCCCATGGGTTCCACGAGTTCAACCCTGGCATCAAATGAGCCCGATGCCACCTTGTCGTTGCTGAGAAGCAACGATTCTGGTCGTATTCCCAGCACCACCTTCTTCCCTGAATACTCGTGAAGCGCGGATGTCAGGTGTACAGGCACCGGTAGTCGGAAGCTCCCTTCATTGAACACCGTTCCAGTTCCATCCTCGATAATCCCCTCAACAAAATTCATGGCAGGCGAACCTATGAATCCGGCCACGAACTTGTTCCTAGGAGCGTCGTAAAGATTGATCGGCGTGTCGATCTGCTGAATAGTGCCCGCATCCATAACGACGATCCTGTCTCCCATCGTCATCGCTTCCACCTGGTCGTGCGTGACGTAGATCATCGTCGCGCCCAGCCTGTCATGCAACTTGGATATCTCGGTGCGCATCGCCACGCGAAATTTCGCATCCAGGTTCGACAACGGTTCATCGAAAAGAAACACCCTGGGCTTTCGGACAATCGCCCGTCCCACTGCAACCCTCTGGCGCTGCCCGCCGGAGAGTGCTTTCGGTTTCCTCTCCAGAAGCTCCCCAATTTCAAGAATCTGGGCAGCTTCTCTGACGCGCGCATCTATTTCTGTCCGGGGATACTTCCGGAGCTTCAGACCAAAGGCCATGTTTTCGTACACGGTCATATGTGGGTAAAGCGCATAATTCTGGAACACCATCGCGATGTCCCGGTCCTTCGGTGGTATGTCGTTAACCAACCGACCGTCGATATAGATTTCCCCCGAGCTGATTTCCTCCAACCCCGCGATCATCCTCAACGTCGTAGTTTTCCCGCAGCCGGAAGGGCCGACAAGAACGACGAACTCCTTGTCAGCAACCTCAAGGTTCGCGTCCCGAACGGCGAAAACTCTCTGATCGAATACCTTTGTGACGTTCTTCAGCACTACCGTTGCCATCTTCAGACTCGCTCTCCTGTGGCAGTTGCACCGGCAGCCCCCGACGTTCAAACGGGAGCAAGAACCTTCGTCAACCTCGCAACCTCCTCCTTGAGACTGCGGCGATCAACAACGCGGTCGACGAATCCATGCTCAAGCAAGAACTCTGCGCGCTGGAAACCCGGCGGCAGGTCCTCCTTGATCGTTTCCCGGACACGCGCTCCGGCGAACCCGATCAATGCTCCCGGTTCGGCAAGAATGACGTCTCCAAGCATGGCAAAGCTGGCCGTAACCCCGCCTGTGGTCGGGCTTGTCAGAACGCTGATGAAGGGAAGCGATGATTCCGCAAACTCGGCCAATCGTGCGCTCGTTTTCGCCATCTGCATGAGAGACAGCGCCGCTTCCTGCATCCTCGCACCCCCGGATTGGCTTACGATCACAAGGGGTACTCTTCGGTCCTGTGCGAAACCGACGAGGCGATTGATCTTTTCGCCTTCCGCTGAACCGAGACTCCCGCCCCGAAACGAGAAGTCCATCGCGCCAACCGCAAAAGGCCTGCCGTAGATAGCCCCGGACGCCGCCATGAATGCGCTGCCGCGACCCGTTTTGCGGAAGTCCTCCATGATCTGGTCGCCGTACCGTTTCTCCGCTTTGAATTGCAGCGGGTCGGCCGACATTACGGTTTCGAACAAGGGCTCAGCCGTCCCTTCGTCCAGGAGCAGATCAAGGTATGCGTGCGCCCCGATTCGCATGTGAAAGCCACACGATGGGCACACCCACAGGTTTTCTTCCAGGTCGCGCCTGTACAATGTCTTACCGCAACCAAGTTGAGCGTCGGCGCCTTTGCCTTCGCACTTGACCCACACACCGTCTGGAATCGCTTTCTTCGCGTTCCTGGCAAAGCCAGCTTTCCACGCGTCAAGCCAACCCATAGCATCTCCTTCCAGAAGCGCCTCGCACGTACTCGTCCTCAAGCCATCTTTCAATCAGGCGCGCAGCTTTCCCCAGAGACATTTCAAGCACCTCGAGCACCTCATCGTGCCGAATTCGCGCCAGGGGACTGGAAGGAACGAGATTCGTCACACACGAAACTGCTGCGGCGTCGAGACCCGCAAGGCGTGCCCACCGCGATTCCGGAAGCGTTGACATGCTTACCACGGACGCCCCTGCAGCTCGTATCATGCCTACTTCCGCCGGCGTTTCGTAGCACGGCCCGGTCATCATGGCAAGCACACCCTTCGAAAATCGAACGTTCACCGCGCTTCCAGCTCGGTCGAACGCGTTCTCCAAACGTTCAGAATAACGTGGGATGTGAGAGAAACGCTTCCCCGCGTGTTGCCTGAACCCTTTCGCGTTCCAGAGAAAAATATCGTCCTCCGCGAGGACGAGATCGCCAACGCGAAGATGACTTGCCACACCACCGGCGGCGTTCGCGCTCAACAACCAGCGGCACCCGAGCGCGCACGCAAGCATGCCGGGCAAAGCAGCTTCATCGAACGTGTGGCCTTCGTATACATGCCAGCGGCCAACCAGCACCACGCAGGCAACGCCATGCCACACCGCGTACATCAGCCGCCCCGGGTGCCCCGGAGTTGTGGTCTCCGGAAGCCCCGGTATTCCCGAGTAATCCCACGCCCCGATCGGTTCGGCCATCTCCGCGAGGCCAGACCACCCGCTGCCCAGAACGATCAAACCCGCAGGTTCGACAACACCCGTTTCCCGCAACCACTCAGCCACAACTCGCGCTCTCTCGAGCGCCGAGTTTCCAGTGTCGTAGGAGGGCATCCCCGTCTTTTCAGGGATTTGGCAGCCTGGCGACAACACCTGGCATCTCGGGGTAAGGCTTGTGCGGTTCGGTCTGATACCAGTACGCAACGGAAGAGTAATCGTCCGACCGGTCATTCGCGTGCCCGTGTTCGATCGTCACCTTCAGCGACCTGGTGAAAGGAACAGGGTCCTGAAGGTGCAGACGGTACACGGTAACTTTGCCCCGATCGTTGAACTCCTTCTCCACTTCGCTGTACGAAAGGCCGTTGTACAGGAACGCGTTCTTCTGCATGCCCCACGCGTGACACAGGTAATCCTCACTTCCGGTACCGTGCAGACTGGGTGGCCACACTTCCCCATCAACAAAAATCATGTCATCACCCTCGCCCCACCAGCCCTTGTAAAGATTGTGGATCGAGATGTTGCAGCCCACATAATGCCCCTGCCCCTCTGCTTCGAGAATGACGTAGTTCTTCTCTCCGGAAAGGTTGACTCCGTCCGGCCCGTTGTGTCTCACGCCGTGCTCATGGCTGCCCCAGACTGATCCCGGCCCTTTCCACCCGTCACACGGATTGTTGCGCCGCCACTGCGCATGAAAATAGAGCAGATCGTCGTCAAGCCGATCATGCTCTTGATAGTCAACGTAGTAGTACATGCCGATGTCAACTTCCGCGTCATTTGTGATTTCGAGTCGCGCATTCGTCCGGAAAGGCATGGGAAGCCAGCAGTTCATCGCCGCGTTTTTGCCGTAACCGTCCTCATTTGCAGACATGTTGAATGCCGCGTTCTGAAACGAAACTACTGCTCCGTGCCCGACACAGAAGAAATCGCCAACCGGGGTTTCGATCGAGGGTTGGGTTTCGCCGTCCCAGTACGCACGGAACACCATTTTTCTCAGATAATCGTTATCCCGCCCGTGTCCCGCAATTGTGAACCAGAGATGACTGATTACCCCGGCTCCCTTGATATCCGCCATGACGTGCGTGCTTCGAGCCTTGACCAGCACCCAGTCAGCATTCCGGCCCGAGCGGTCATAGCTCGAGCAGCGCTTCGCTCGAAACTGCTTTCTTTTCGCAATCGCATCCATCGTCGTTCCGAACACAAATGCCTCCCGTTTCCCGGCGCATTTCGCGCCTCGACAACGCAGGGCGATCACCGCCCCTGCGTTCGCTCACCCGGCCGCCCGCTCTGCTTCTTCCAGGGCAATGCGGACCCATTCCTCCATCCGGCCCGGCACGTTATTGCATGTGTGAGTGTCTTTCAGAATCATCTCAACCACACAACCGCGCGTGATTTCCAGCGTTTCGCGAATGCTCGCCCGAATAGTTTGCGGATCGTAGGGATTGGATACACAGACCGGATTCGGTTTCCAGGAAAACACATACTTGTTCTGGAGTTTTTCGGCTGCAACCCTCACGTCCGTCCACGGCGAGATGGAGATTCTTCGGAGTTTCGGAATGTGCTGAATGACAAGATCCAGTTTGTCGGTCAAGGATTCGCAGCATCCGTAGCAATTAAGGCCAAAGCGTTCAAGGAGGGGCGCCTGGTACTTGATTCCGAACTCGTAGTACATGCGGGGAGAAACCAGCGCATACTCCTGCGATTCGGCGAACCCCCACGTGTCCTTGAGGCGCGCTTTTCCTGCGTAATCGCTCGCTGGGAGCTGCCTCGTGTAGCATGTCCCTCCGGAACCCGCGTAATCGGCACCGTCCATAAGTTCCAACTGGCCGGACGCTTCGAGTTCGTCCAGAAGAACGCGGGTATTCTCAAGGAGAAATGAAAATACCTCGTGCAGCCAGTCGGGACGATCCACCATGTCGACCATCACCTGCTCCAGTCCGCGCAGGTAGCACACGAAGTTGACGAGGCTCGTGTTAATCCCCGGCGACCGTTTCCAACGGATGTGCAAGATATCTCCAAACGCATCGTACAATCGACTGTAGTTGCGCTTGTTCACCTCGTGATTCACCACAAGATGCGGGCGCCGCATCTTGGCAAAGTCCTCCGGAGTCTTCATCACCGGGTCATAGGCTCGCGCTCCGCGCTCGGTGGTTGTGGGCTTCATTCGAGTTTCCAGGCCCCATCCGGCGGCGCCCCGGGAAGGGGAAAGCTCAAACACGGGGTCTATCACGTTGTCGTCGCGCAGCCGCTCCCCGCGGTAAATGGTGTACCGTAACCACCATTCAACAGAGCGCCAGAAGGGATCCTCCAACTTCATCGTGGAGTCGGGCAACAGTTCCGACCACGCCCCCTCAGGGAAAATCAGCACCATCGGACGCCTCGGGTTCAGATCGTTGAAATCGTACCACATTTCCCGACGCTCGGCGTAGTACGGGTCTGCGGCGATTTCCGCCACACGTTGCGCCAGTCCGCGTAGGTACTGCTTGTCTGAGGTTGTCAAACCCATTAGAAGCCTCCTGAGTAAACGCGGTATTAATGTACGCGCCCCGGGCCAGGCGACCCACGCCCCGCGTTGCCCGGCATCACATTCCGTTTCGCTCGTCCGGCAGGCTCAACGTATCTTTCGATAGAGCAGAAGCAAGATGGAGGAACTGAACACATGCAGGGTCCCCGACAGATTCCGCCCGGCCGCCGCGGGTTCCGTACCAGGCAGCTGGACGGGTTATCCCGTGTGCGCCCAGAAGCCGGCGAAGTGCCCCCTTTGCCGCGTGCACAGAGGGTTTCTCGCGTGAGAACGCCGTCCAGGGGCGAGGAGACGCCACTTCCCATACGTCGTGAAACGCCAACTCACTGGATCTATCTTCACGGGTTTGGTTCAGACCCGATGTCGCCAAAAGCGCAGTTTTTCAATCAGCAGTTCCGCGCCGCCGGTCTGCCCATCGTGGTGCCCGACCTCAATGTTCCTTCGTTTGAACAGCTCACCATCACGGCATGCCTCGCCGAGGTTGAGCGTGTCATTTCCGGATTCCCGAGCGAAGCAAAAGTCGGAATCGTCGGTTCCAGCCTGGGAGGGCTCATCGCTCTGTTTGCAGCAGACCGGTGCAAAAACGTCTCCTACGTTATGCTTCTCGCTCCCGCGCTGGGGCTTTTTCGCGTCAATTTTGTCGGGCTTGGGAAACCGGGTGTGCGTGCGTGGGAGAAAAACGGTTTTCTGGAAGTTTTCCACTCTCCCTCCAACAGGAATCGCCGGCTCTCCGCGGACTTTGTCGCGGATGCTCGCCAGTACGACGAGCGTAATCTCCGGCTATCCATCCCTGTAACAATTGTCCACGGGCAACGAGATGATATTGTGGATCCGCACCTCAGCATTACGTATGCGCGCGCGCATCACAACGTGAAGCTGCACCTCGTTGACGACGATCACAGTCTTCTTGCAAGCATCACACAGATCTGGGAATGGTTGCGGATGGATACTCGTCCACGGCCAAACCGCGACAACGCTTCGGCGCACTGATTCTCAGAGGGAGTCTTCCCACACACGTTTCTGAATCGCGAGGAGTTCTGCGATACCCTTTTTCCCCAGCGTGATCATCTGCGCAAGCTGATCATCTGTGAACGGGACTGATTCGGCGGTTCCCTGGAGTTCCACGAAGCACCCGGTGCCAGTCATCACAAGGTTCAGGTCCACGTCGGCGCGAGAGTCCTCTTCATAACACAGGTCCAGCACCGGTAACCCATCTGATATCCCGACGGAGACAGCAGCCACCTGATCCAGCAGCGGGTCCTTCCGAATCATGTTTTTCTCGCTCATCCAGCGGACAGCATCCGCCATTGCGATCCACGAACCCGTTATCGAAGCGGTCCGGGTCCCGCCGTCAGCCTGAAGCACGTCGCAGTCCAGAATGATCTGCCGTTCCCCGAGGCAGGCAAGGTCGATCACTGCACGAAGGGAACGTCCTATCAATCGCTGTATCTCGTGCGTTCGTCCTTTTATGCGCCCGGTTGCGCTTTCTCTGGGGATGCGAATGCTGCTGGAACGCGGAAGCATGCCGTATTCTGCGGTCACCCAGCCGTTCCCCTGACCGCGCAGGAATGCTGGTACAGATTCCTCCACGGTGGCAGTGCACATCACGTGCGTGCCTCCGATTTCTATGAGGACCGATCCCTCAGCATAGGGAGACACACCTCTCGTGATTTTGACGGGTCGCATTTCATCGGGTTGTCTTCCGTCGGGGCGGTTCGGCATTGCATACCTCCAGTAACTGAGCAGGACACGAAATCGTCCCGTGACTTCGAACGGTGAGAGACAGGCGTCACTCGAAGTGAACCACGACTCCCGCCGTGGTCCACCGCGGATGGATGGCAACAGTGCCGAAAACCGCCCAACGCTCGGCCGGGGCAAACGGGATGATGTTCCCGGGCGACCACCTCCCGTTTCCGTCCTCGTCGTACCAGGCAAACACCTCGTAATCACCCGCAGGCAACCCATTCGCGTGCCATGACAGAGAATCGGAGACCACGGCGGGGAAAATTGGCCCTTCCTCCGTTTTTCGTAACAACACGCGAAGATTCCTGCCGGGAATAGAGTCGCTTACTACGCCGGAAACCTCGCCCATTGAGTCCTCGCGAGCGGGGTACAGCGTCACACGGACTGAGTCCTCGCACGGATTTCCGCGATCGTCTCTCAGATCTGCCAACGGAACCACCCAGTTCCTCTCTCTAGAGCCCATCAGCGTGTTTGCTGCGAACATGAAGTGGTTGGCGTGTCTCTGATGCCACGCTCCTTCGACAATCGTGCCATCGTCCTGAAAAGCGCGCCCGAATCCAGTCGCCGGCACGGCAAGGTCGTTTGTCCACACGGAAAAACCGGCGGGAGAGTCGGGAGAAATGGCACGGTTATCCTCGACGGATTCCGCGCGCAGCCTCATCGTCACAGCCTGGCCGGACGCGACGAAAGACGTTGTATCGGCAGCCCATTCCGCCGGGTTCCCCGCTCGGTCCCATGCACGCACGTGAGCACCGTACGCCGCCCCCGGTTTCAACCCGCTGCAGTAAACTACGACTCTGTTTGACGCACGTGGCGTCTTCAGTACTGAGCACTCGATCGGTGTGGCACCGGACGCAGGCTCAACCACCTCCATACGCAAGGAATCCACCGGCTCACCGAAAAGCATCTCCACGTGTCTGGCGTCGAGCGCGCGAATTCGTTCCAGTCGCGGCCCTGTGCGGTCCGAAAGCCCCATGCAGACCGAAGGAATCCTTACGTGGGCGCCATCCTTGACCACCACGTCAGTCGACGCGAGCCCCACCGGTTCCTCTGCATCGATCAGACCGTCACTATTCGCATCGCGCCAGGCAAACAGGCGGTACGTACCATCCGGCAAATAACCGATTGAGAAGCGACCGGCGTTTCCCGACTGCGTCACGTAGGCAGCGTATTCGCGCGCCGGATCCGGGCTGGGGTTATCTTGCAGTGGAAAAAGGCCGATGGTAAGCCCTGAAGTCGGCACGAAGCGACCGTCATACACCACTCCCTGCACGCGTCCCCGGTGAATGCTGTCGCCCGTGGAAAACGCGAAGGCCTGCGCGGAAGCAAGCCTGACGCCGTGCAGGTCTGTGACTCCTGTTCCGATGGTTATCACATACGTTTTCTGTGGTTCCAGACCACCCTCGAATCGAATCGTGAGAACCCGGTCGCCCCGTGACCATTCGAAACGCGGATACCGAACGGGATAGGGTGTGATAAAGATGGCCTGATCGGCAGAAGCTTTGTTCATTCGCTCCGAGAATTCGATCCGGGGATTCATGTCCAAAGAGACACGCGTGGCGCTGTCTTCCGGTGCCACCCTCACAACACGTGGCGGGATTGTATCCTCCGGTCCCCCTCCCGGAGAACCCACGCGGGCGCACGCCGCACACCACAACGCAAGACAGGGAACGATTCGGAGGTATACCCGGGCACTAATCGCCAACCGATTCCCCACCCAACAGGAAAAGCAAAACAGCTTTCTGGACATGGAGTCGGTTCTCCGCCTCGTCGAACGCGATACAGCGGGCAGAATCCAGCACCTCGCTCGTGATCTCTTCACCCCGGTGGGCGGGCAGGCAATGCGATACCACCGCGTGTTCAGGCGCACTCCTCAACAGGGCTCCGTTGACCTGATACCGGGAGAACGCTGCGCGCCTCGTCTCCGTCTCCGCCTCCTGTCCCATACTGGCCCACACGTCTGTGTAGATCACGTCGGCGTCGCGCACGGCGGTTTCAGGTTCATCTACAATCGCGCACGTGCCGCGCAGTTCGCGGCACTTTTCCCGAATAACCTCGGATGGTTCATACCCCGCCGGGCAACTGATCGTGAAACGCATCCCTGTAATGGCGCATAACAACATGATCGAATGCGCTACATTGTTTCCGTCACCGACAAAGACAACGTGCGTTCCGCGAAGCTCTCTCCTGTCTCGTATCGCCATGGCAAGCGCAAGTGCCTGACAGGGGTGCTCGAGGTCGCTGAGGGCGTTGATCACGGGAACCGCCGCATGTTCCGCCAGTCCCGCGACCGTGTCATGCGAGTACGTTCTCGCCATGATGCCCTGCACCCAGCGGGAAAGGTTTCGCGCGACATCGGCGACCGGTTCGCGCTTTCCGATCTGGATGTCACCCGGCGCGAGGTAAATCGCGTGGCCACCGAGTTGCGTCATTCCACTTTCAAACGTCACCCTGGTTCGCAGAGATGGCTTCTCAAAAACCATCGCCAACGTTTTGGAGGCGAGCGTGTGTCGTGGAATCCCAGATCGCCATTCCACCCGCAGCTTCCGGGCCAGATCGATCAGTCCGTCGATCTCTTCTTCGGAGAAGTCACTCATTGAGACAAGATGCCGTACTGGTTTCATGATCATTCCCTATAGCACATAGCGGCTGAGGTTATCGTCCTGCAGAATGGAACGGAGTCTTGTTTCCACCCGTTCCGGGGTGATGACTACCTCCCGAATCTGCTCGTCCGGAACCGCAAACAGAATGTCGTCAAGAAGAACCGTCATCACGGTGTGGAGGCGCCGGGCACCTATGTTTTCCGCTCGTGAGTTCACTTCGTTCGCTACTTCCGCGATTTTCCGGATCGCTTCAGGCACAAACTCGACCCTCACGCCTTCCGTCTCCAGAAGAGCAGTGTACTGCTTCACGAGAGCATTCTGCGGTTCCGTGAGGATTCGGACGAAATCGTCGGCACCAAGACTATCCAGTTCGACACGGATCGGAAAGCGCCCCTGGAGCTCCGGTATCAGATCGCCCGGCTTCGCCACATGGAACGCACCGGCAGCGATGAAAAGAACGTGGTCCGTCCGCACGGCGCCATGTTTCGTACTGACGGTGGTGCCTTCCACGACGGGGAGGAGATCGCGCTGCACCCCCTCACGGGAAACATCTGGACCCCCCTTGCCCTCACGGCCCGCAACTTTGTCGAGTTCGTCGATGAATATTATCCCCAGTTCTTCCGCGCGACGAATGGCCTCGTTTGTTACGTCCTCGCTGTCAATAAGCTTCCCGGCTTCTTCCTGCTCCAGTATTCTGAGCGCTTCCCTCACTTTCACTTTCCGCCGCTTCGTTCGCCCCGGAAACATGTTGCCGAACACACTCCCCAGGTTCATCCCCATCTCTTCCATACCGCCCTGCGGGGTAAAAACCTCAAGGAGCGGCATTCTGTTCTGCGGCAAATCCAGTTCCACTATCCGCTCGTCGAACTCACCCGCT
>JAKPPK010000414.1 GCA_029547385.1 Candidatus Latescibacterota bacterium | reverse complement strand
ATTCGATGCGGTGGAGCTCCCCGTTCGACCCGGCTATCAGGTGCAGCCGGACACCATGGAAACCGGCTTGAAAGAAGCAGTTCGGGCATTTGCGGATGAGGGAATAGTGGTAAAAAGCGTCGCGGCGCCGACTGACGGCGTGCGCCCCGGCTTCACCGGGGAGCTTATCGCGGCGTGCGCCGAGAATGATATTCCGGTGATTCGCGTGTTCCCGTTCATCCGCCCCGATGAACCCTATCTGGAGGGCGAGGCGCGCGTTCAGAATGAACTGGAAAGCTTTCTGCCGTTGCTCGAGCAATGCCGGGTGACAGTTGGCGTTCAGAACCACTGTGGACCGTGTTTCACCGGCGCGATGCATCTCTTCCACCTGATAGAACGTTTCGATCCGCAACATATCGGAGCGATCCTCGATGCCGGGCACACCGGTCTTGCCGGAGAGGAACCCGAACATGCGATCGACACGGTCTGGTCGCATCTCTGCATGGTGAATTTCAAAAATGCATTCCGCCGACTGCGAACCGGGCCGGAAGCGGAACAGGCAGAGTGGCAGGTGTACTGGACCAGTGCCCGCCACGGGTTGTCCGACTGGAGACGGTACGCCGCGGAACTGAAAAAGCGGCGATGGCGGGGCACAGCATGCCTCACGGCGGAATACTCGGATCCGAACGCGGTGGACCGCCTTATCGCAGACGATCTGAGGTACACGAAGTCCCTTTTTGTCTAACGCCGGCTATCAGTCGGAAGGGGGATGCCATGGGAACAGATCGTCCGAACATCGTGTTTTTTCTCGCGGATGATCAGGGCGCATGGGCACTCGGGTGCGCAGGTAACCGGGAAATCCGGACCCCGAACCTTGATCGGCTTGCCGCGGAAGGTATCCGATTCACGAACTTCTTCTGCGCGTCTCCGGTCTGTTCGCCTGCCCGAGCCAGCATCCTCACCGGTAGAATTTCCTCCCAGCACGGCATTCATGACTGGATACGCGCGGGAAATGTGCCGAACGAAGTGCCCGGAGTGACGCACGGAAGGCCTGTTGAATACCTTCGCGGCATGATCGGGTACACGGATGTCCTTGCAGAAAACGGGTATACGTGCGGCCTGAGCGGGAAATGGCACCTCGGGGATTCCCTTCGCCCGCAGAAGGGGTTCTCCTTCTGGAATGTCCACGCGCGCGGCGGGAGCGGATATTATGATGCTCCGATGATTCGGGACGGTATCGCGTACACAGAACCGCGATATGTGACCGACGTCATTGCGGAGAACGCCGTTGCGTTTCTGCGGGAGCAGCAGGCAACGGGGACGCCGTTCTATCTCAGCGTTCATTACACCGCTCCGCACAGCCCGTGGACTCCGGATCAGCACCCACGGCGGACGTACGATGAGTATTACCAACGCTACCCTTTCAATTCGACGCCCTTCGAACCGATGCACCCCTGGCAGATTTCCAGCGCGCCCACTGGCTTCGACGAACTGAGCCGCCGCCGCGAACTGAGTGGGTATTACACCGCCATCACCGAGATGGACCGCACTATCGGCGATGTGATCGCAGAACAGGAGAGGCAGGGTATCAGGCAGAACACACTCGTCGTGTTCACGAGCGACAACGGGATGAACATGGGACACCACGGTCTCTATGGCAAGGGAAACGCGACCTTTCCGGCAAACATGTTTGACACATCGGTGAAGGTCCCGATGATTGTCTCTTGTCCTGGTTCTGTTCCTTCCGGTGTTGTGTGCGACGAAATGCTGAGCCACTACGACCTTCTGCCCACGTTTCTCGACTACGTGAACGCGGAAAACCCCGTTGCGGGCGAAACTCCCGGTGTGAGTTTTGTCCCGATCCTTCGTGGGGATGAGTTCGCTCGTCGCGACGCGGTGGTGGTTTTCGATGAATACGGGCCGACGCGCATGATAAGGACGAAGGAGTGGAAATACGTCCATCGTTACCCGTACGGTCCTCACGAATTGTATGACCTCGTTTCCGATCCGGAGGAACGCGACAACGTAGTGGAAGATGCACGTTGTCAGAATGTTCTGCGTGATCTGCGGGCCCGCCTGTCCGAGTGGTTCGTTCAATGGGCCGATCCGGCGCGAGACGGGTCGCGAGAACCGGTCCGCGGCGTTGGCCAGCACGATCTTGCGGGCCCGGCCGGCGCAGGAGTGGTCGCCTTCAATCAGGATTTCCGCTTTCTCAGCACATCTCACGGGTAGTAGCGTTCATTCGGAGCGCGCGACGTCAGGCATTCCGCGTGCGGGGTGGTTGCTGCTGGGACGAAAGGGAAGGAACTAACTCATGTTCAACGCGTTCCCGAGAGACGAAACAATCACGCGGCGCGAGCGTTTCTGCCGCCTCTACGACTTCGAGCCTGTTGATTCGCACGTGCGATGGGAAGCAGTGGCGTTTTGGGGTGACACCGCGCGGGATTGGGTTGCGGAAGGCGGGCTGCCGGAAGACGCGGACCCCATGGATTACTACGGCATGGACCCGAGGAACGGTATCAGTGGCAACCTCGGGTTCACTTCCATGGGGCTCTCGGGTCCGAGGCCGGAAACTCATGTGATCGCCGAAGAAGGCCGTACCAGGGTGTACCGGAACGACCTCGGCCAGGTATGGCGTGACCGGGTGGATGGAGTCAGCATGCCGCAGTGGATACGCTTCCCCGTGGAATCGAGGGACGATTGGGAGCGCATCATCAAGCCTCGCCTGAAACCCGAAGATCACGACTTTGGCAATCTGGATGAGGAAGCGGTCCGGTCGCGAACTTCCCAAGACGCGTGGGGGTTGTGGATCGTTGGCCTGTACGCATTCTGGAGGAATTTCTGGGGGGAGGAGAAACTTGCGTTCGCGTTCTATGACCAACCGGACGTGTTGCACGATATGGCGAAATGCTGGCTCACGATGCATTGCGAATGCACGCCGCGTGTTCTCGATACCGCCCGGATAGACTATGTCATGTTCCACGAGGACATGGCGTTCCGCAACGGCCCCCTCATCGGACCGCAGCTTTTTGATTCATTCATGGCGCCCTATTACCGGGAGCTGTTCGTTCATCTTAGGAATCGCGGGCAACACCGGTTTCTCCTGGACTCCGACGGCAACAACGGACCGATTCTGGAGCGGTTTGCCGACCTCGGAATGAACGGTCTCTACCCCTTTGAAGCCGCCGCCGGTTGCGACGCGATCGCGTTCCGCAAGGAACACCCCCGGTTTTTTGTCTGGGGCGCGATCGACAAACGTGTGCTTTTGGGAAACAAAGACGATGTGGAGCGGGAAGTGATGGCCAAAGTTCCCGCGCTGTGGGCGGGGGGCGGCTTCATCCCTTCCATAGACCACTCTGTTCCGCCGTGCAGTCAGGAAAACTTCGAGCACTTCATCAACCTCGTCCGGAGCATCTGCAGATGAATCGCAGCAACCGATCTGGAAGGGAATCCGCAATGGCGATCCGGAAGCTCGAACCAGTACGCGTGAACCCGGTGCTCCGCCATCCGGATGAGCAAAGGGTGAGCCTCGACGGTCGGTGGCTGTTCCGCCTCGATCCCGAGGATATCGGCGTCCGCGAACGTTGGTTCCGAGATCCCGCGGTTCTCGACGCTTCCGTGCAGGTGCCCGGGTGCTGGCAAGGCCAGGGCCACGGCGGCGATGGCAACGACAGGGTGTGGGATTTCGGACTTGAGGAACGGACCTTCCGCGCCACCTACAAGGGCACGGGGTGGTATGGACGCGCGTTCACCCCACCGGACGAGTGGCAGGGAAGACGCGTGCAGGTTCTTTTCGGTGGCGTCCATCCGAGTGCGGAGGTCTGGTTGAACGGCGAGCGCCTCGGCGAGAACGGCATGCCCTTCGTTCCCTTCGGGTTCGACATCACGAGCAACCTCCGTTTCTGTTCCGAGAACCTGCTGGTAGTGAGGGTGCACGAGGCGGCCCGGATCTACGGCCTGGCGTACAGTTGGCAGGGCAACTGGTCGGGTCTGTACCGGGGAGTGGAGCTGACCGCGACAGGCTCCACCCGCATCGCGCGGTGCAGCGCTTATCCAGAAGTCGCCGCCGAAGCGATGCGAGTTGCCATCGAATTGGACGCGGTGGCGCCGAGAGGGGCGAAGATCCGTGCTTCCGTGATCGCCATCGGCGGCAACAGCGCGCCAATAACCGTGGAAGCGCCGGCAAAGGGCAAGAACATCGAGTTCCGCGTACCGGTGCCGTCGCCCCGGCTCTGGAGCCCCGAAACGCCCGGTCTCTACCGCGTGGACATTGCCCTTGTTGTTGGGAGCGTCGTCATCGATGCACTGAGCGAACGAACCGGATTCGTGCAGCTTTCCACCCGCAAGAACCAGTTCCTGATCAACGGAGAACCCTACTACATGCGCGGGTCGGGCGATTTCCTCTCATGCCCGGAAACAGGCTCGCCCGATACAGACCGCGACCGCTGGCGCCGCAAGTTGCAGGCGCTCCGCGACTATGGCTACAACCACGTGAGGTGTCAGTCGTACGTGTACGGGCCCGAGTATTACGACGCCACCGACGAGACAGGCATTCTGGTGCAGAGCGAGATGGGTATTCTGGGTGCGTGGGGCGGCCACACGCCATGGCACGTCTACCAGTGGCCCAAGCCGACACCCGACCACTACCCGACGCTCAAACGCCAGTGGGATCTTGTGGTTCAGCGCGACGTGAACCACCCGTCGGCCAACCTCTACTGCATGAGCAACGAGTACGGCAAAGACACGCAATTCCACGGCATTGC
>JAKPPK010000576.1 GCA_029547385.1 Candidatus Latescibacterota bacterium | reverse complement strand
AGCAGGTCTATCTGGACGAGTTCAATGTCAGGACGCCCCGCTCCATTGACCACGATCTGCACTTGGGGCGCGAGGGTTTCGCCTTGAGCGCCAACCCCAACCCAGCCGGTGTCGTATGTTGGCTTGACGATAAAGCTGTTCAGTCCATCGTCATCCCAGAGGGCAACGTCCCAGAGAGACACGTCCCACACCGCCCCCGATCCGCCAGCGGGTGACGAAATAGTCGGAGGGGATGGAAACGCAATCCCGTAGTTCACCGAAAGCGACAGTTGGACCGTGGGGCTTCCGATAGCCTGGAAGACACCGCGCATCAGCCCAACCGACTTGAACGCTGTAGGGGAGCCTAGGTCTGTCGGCATGTAGGACAGGCGGGAAATGTAGCTGGTCCCGTTGTCCGATCCGCCCTGCTCTGCGGCATAAACGAAGCCGTTCTTGTCGGCGAAATAGAGCTTCTTATTGAACAGCGCGACACATTGCACGTCCCACCCGATGTACTTGGCCCATGCGCCTGTCTGGACATTCGCCACGAAACAGGTTGTCGGGTCATGCGGCAGGGTGACAAGAAGCATGTTTTCAGCAGGCCACTTGATCATTTCCCATGGCTGAACGCCGTCCCACGTCCGAGCCATCTTGCGCCACGAGGTTTCGATCTTGGCCGATACAGCCGCAGTCGAAAGTGCCGCAGGGTCCTTTGTCGTCACGGCGGATAGCGGGATTGCTCCGTCGTCCGTGCCGATAATCACGTCCCCACCGGCTTTGATGAAGCACTTTGGCCCCCGAGGCGGAGCCATTGAATACAGCCCCACAAGGCCCCACGCAGAGGCGCTGGCAGGGTCTGAACCTTGATAGACTGCAACCTCTCCTTCGGAGGACACAAACACCACCCGGTCGTCCATGCCGTCGCCCGCATCTTCAGACCATGTGCAGCCGAAAAGCAGGTATCCGCCCTTCTGAAACACGCCAGCAAGCGAAAACTCGGACGCCGCGCCACCGACTGAATCCACGGGCAGGTAATAGGCCGACTTGCTGTTTTTCTTCACAAACCAGAGGCGGTTCTTGTGCTTCCACACATAGGAAAGCGTTGAAGTCGTTACGCCTGTGATTGCCGGGGTTGAAACCCCCGTTATCGTCGTCCAAGTCGATCCGTCGAACAGCCGCGCGCTGTCAGTGCCATTCACCGCGTAGAGATATTCTCCGCCAACCGTGCCCATCTGCTCGGTCGAGAAGTAACCAGAGGTCAAGCCGGATACAGAAGCGCCCGGAACCGTTGAGGGGTTCAGGGCCGAAATGTCGTAAATTGCACTTGCCGAGGCGGCAAACAGCTTGGAAACAGTCGCCGTCTGGTATGAAAACAACGATTTGCAGCGCGTTCCAATGGTGGCAGACTTGGCCGCGCCGCCGCGAACCCGAACGCCTGAGGTCGTAGGGAACCAGTTCTCCAGAACCCGCGCCGCACTCGGCATTTCAGCGGCAAGCGACTGGTTTTCCACCCACCCCATGACCGGAGCGGGCATCTTGACCGGAGCCGCCTTTGCTGCCTTTTCAGATTTTGTCTCGTAACGGTCCTTGGGACGCTCACGAGCCGGGGAAAGCAGCTTCACGCAACGCCCCTGTCGGCCTTCACAGCCGCTTCTAGGTCTGCCTCGAACTCGGCGAGTATATCGTCGTAGGCCAAACCCTTCTGCCGCTTCCAGCGCCAAATGGTGGCCCTCGCAAGCAGGCTGTCTGGGAATATCGGCTGATCTGTGTCAGTGGTTATTGCAGCTTTGCCGGGGATCCAGTTCGTCGAGACGTACCGGACCTCTGCGCCCTCTGAGCCGATGGTTTCGGTGAAGTAAATCTTGCCATCCCGGAGCATGTAATAGGGCTGTGTCGGCGGGAACTTTTCAAACAACTGCCAGAGTTCTGGCGAAAGGCAGGGGCGAACAGGCACGTGCCCGCTCAAGCCCCATATCACCGCGCCAGCATCAGACATTTCCTGGAAATCAGCAGGAAGCGTCTGCGAGGAGGCATTGGCGACGGTGAAACTTGCTGCCGCCTTCGTCCATTCGGCGCGGCGGTTAATGTCTTTACCTGCGGTATTCATCAGAGACAGGATTTGCCGCATCTGAAAGTTGTTGTCCGCGATGGATGGGGACGTGAGGTCAACCCCACACTCAGCAAGAACCTCTGGAAGAATGTTTGCGACAGTCATAGGGCACCTGCCGCTCTGAATGGCTTGCGACCGAACCGCACAATCGCATCAGCGCTGCGCTTTTCTGCGGCGAGGCTGTTGAACATGGCCTCTGCGGCGGCGGCCTTCTCAGCATCGAGCCGCGCCATGAACACCTGTTTCAGCATCGCGTAGAGATAGATTTCCGGGTCGCTCTCGATGAGCCAGTTCGTCCCCGTCAGGTCGAGCGGCTGGATTTTGGCGTAGTAGTAGAGCGTCACATCCGTATTCGGGGTGGTTGTGACGATCTTGTTGCCGCGAATAGCGTATCCGTAGATCGGGCGCGGCAGGACAAACGGCGTCAGGGTGGCTGTCGGGAAGTCGATGGCCTCGGCCTCGCGCACCCCGATCTGAACCATGCGGATCATGGAGAAGTCGCTCGGGAGCGTTGCTTCTCCACTTGCATCGGTCGTCAGAACCTCGATGGACTCGCTATCCCCGATCCTCAGCGCCTTGTCGATGGCTGCCTCTGCCATGCGCAGATACATGGACGCGCGGGTGGCAACAGTGCTGTCGCCGCTCCGCTCCGTCACTTCTGCGATGAGTTCGGGATAGTCCATGCGTCACCGGGTTTTGAATGCGGGGTTCTCTGCCAGCCATTTGTCGATGTATTGGCTGTCTTTCTGGTTCTGCGCCGCAGCGAGTTGGCTGTAGTGCAGCGTCAGGGGAACAGAGGCAATCTTTGCCCACTCCCCCATTCTCTTGCCTTGGTTGTCCATCCGGTCTGCGTGGTTCTCTGAGAGAATTTCATCCACGTGATAATCCGTCCGGTAGGTGTCAGACCCATCCGGGTTTGACCGTCTCCATACTTGGCGCTTGGTGTGAAAATCGTAGTCGTGAAGCACCCAATCGCCGTCTCGGATCATTCTTCACCCGGCATCGGATCGGCGCGTTCCGCCTTGTTGGCAGCGATGAGCGCCTTGGCTTCAGCAAGGGGGAGTTCGATGATCTGACCGGCGTCAACCCGGACATCTTCCTCGGGCCAATAAGCGTGAAGCAGTTTGACCGGGGCCTTCTTGGTGTCGTCCTTTGCCACAGTGGCGCTCCTATAAATGGGAAAAGGGGGCAGTTTCCCGCCCCCTCTGGGTTCAGTCTCTGAAAGAGAAATCAGGTCGAAACGGTCAGGCCGAACACGTCAGCCACAACGCCAAGGCCAGCTTCGTTCGCGACCTTGAGGGTGTGCTCACCGATGATGACGCCGGCGGTCGAGTCCGCGTTCGTCACGACATTCGGATCAGCCTGGATTTTCCGCAGAACCTTCATGCCGAGCATTTCGTCGTCCAGAAGGAAGACGTTCCGCGCGACACCAGCCGAAGCGGCCATGATGCGGTTCGGAATAACGGCGATCCGGCCAAACGGGCCATCGTAGTAGTCAGCGGTCGCAACAATCGTGCGCTTACCGGTGGCATCAACGGCCATGCGGAAGGGCGCAACGTTGGTGTCCGACATGAAGGTAACGAAAACCGACTTCACGTAAGGCGACATGACCGCAAACTTGACGTTTGCGCCCGACACGTAGGCCGCTTGCATCGTGGTATCCAGCAGCGCCTTGGTAAACGCGCGCTGGGTGCCGTTGGTAGCGGCAACCGTCAGTTTGGTGACGGGGTTATAACCACCGTTCGCACCGGCCGCGCCGCGCGACACGTTCGAGGTCAGCCACGAAGGCAGGCCGCCCATGACGCGGGTCGAGCCAGCAACCGACGCCGTGTTCGACACGAGAGCCAGTTCGGTATCCTTGCGGATTTCAACGCCGCGCTTGACCTTGAACGTCTTGATCTGTTCGGCCTTGCCTGCGTTGTCCACGGCTTCCTGGGTGTTGGAAACAACCCATTCTTTGCGCATGATCTGCGTGTAGTTGCCCACACGGGTCACGGCGGCCGATGCGCTGAAGGTGTATTGATCGCCTTCAAGCTGAGCGTTCGCAGCCGGAGCAGCGAGCGTGTCAATCTCCCACTCGGGGAAAATCGAGGAAGCGTTTTCCTTCGAAATCATCGAGTAGATGGGGGTGTCTTCCGGGGTGATGCGCGAAACAACGTCGCTCAGCGATTCCCGGTTACCCTTGGGGGAGGTCGTGGTAAAAGTGTTGGTAATGACTGCCATTTTAGCACCCTAGGTTTTGGGGGCTACTCGAAATCCACCTTGATGGCGTCTCTCCAGCTGCCCGACTTGGCGAGCGCGTGCATGGCCTTCTTGTTATCCACATTGACCGGCGAAGCTGCCGGTTTTGCCTTCATCACCTTTGGTGTCTCGACCCGACGCGAGGCGTTCTTGCGGTTTTCCTCGGCCTTCATGCCCAAGCGGGCATAATGGACAAGGCGCAAAATCCTGTGGTCGTGGGTCTGTGAGACTTCTTCGTCTGAGAAGCCGAATTCCTTGGCAGCGGTTTTAACCAGACTGTCAAAGGATGCGCGCTTGGCAGGATCAGCGAGCGCGGGCATGGCTTTCACCAGTGCGGCTTGCTCACGCGCCTGATAGTCGCGCAATTCAGCTTCCGACATGGCCTGTCGGCTTTGATCGACGGCACCCTTCATCGTTCCAAGCTGTTGAAGCTCGGCGATGGCGTTTTCCCGAATTGCCAGTTGATACTGGTATTCACCCGGATTGGTGCGCGCCAGTTCAATCGACGGCGGCGGAGGGATGAGGCTTTGCAGATAATCGTGAAGGTTCTGCGCCACGGTATCAATGACCTTGGCTTGCTCCGAGAGTTGGGATTTTGTGGCCTCTACGGCCTTTCTCTCGTTCGCAACTTCGGTCGTTTTGTGGGTGTAGTCCTTGGCCCGGAAGTAACCCTCCTTGAGTTCCTTCAGCGTGACCTTGTCGCCACTGTCGAGTGTGACCTCGACCCCATCATCATCCTCGGATTCCGCGTCAGCCTCTTCAGCTACGGGTTCTTCTTCGGGTTCAGCATCGTCTTCAAGTGCTTCTGAGGCGGCTTCGGGGCTGTCAAAGAATTGATCCTCGTCCCCACCGGTTTCGGCCTGCTCGTCAACAATACCTTCGGCTTCGCCAACCTGTTCGGTTGCGTCCATGTTCTCAGCTTCCTTGCTGGTGAAGTTACCGTGACTAAGCCACGGCATCCGTGCGCTGATTGGTCTTGTCGCTCAGAAGCGATTTCAACTTCAGCCGGACGGATCTGATTGCGCGCACTTCGCTTGCCGCGAGACGCCGCAGTTCGTCGTCGCCAATCTTCGCGTTGATGCCAGTTTCAATGGCAATGCGCTCCAATTGGTCGAAAATCTCTTTCAGTAGCTCGTTATCGAGCAGATATTGGGCTTCGCCGTTCATGCGATCCTCACAAGAGCAGCAACAGCGCCGCTTCGTTATTCCGCCTCTTGCGCCTGTACTCAGCCACCCGCGCCAACTCAGCGCGAATGTCAGCAATCTCCGCCTGTAGCTCTTTCCTGCGAAGTGACCGCATCGTCATGCCGCGAAGGGCCTCGGATATGGCTTGCAGGTTGTCCCGTATGATCGGGCTTGGCGTCTCTAGCGGCTGGAAGGCCTCGACGGCTTCCTGAGCGGCCTCCTGCGGGTCATCGGCGCTGACAATCTCGTCAAGACTGTCCTCGAATTCCTTTAGCTGCTTGTCGTAGAAAAGCTGTTTCCAGCTAGGCGCGTCCGGATCGGCTGACCGAATGATGATCGGGCCGACGCCAGTCGCGGACAGGCTGAAATCAAGCGTTACATCAGCGGCCCCAGAAATGCCAGCCAAAGCATCATCCATCCGCCGATCGAGCGCCCCATCCGAGGCCCATGATTGCAGATAAGACGGATAAAACTGCGCCTCAATTGGGTCAACAAACTGCTGCGAATAGGGTTGCCGCAACTCGACCCCGGCAACGACATTAGGCCGAGACCCTACGCCGCTTTGCGTCCATATTTCAGCGTTTGCTGCGATGAAGCCAGAGGCCCATATGGCCTCCAAGTCCTCCTGGAATGCAGCGGCGGTATCTACTGCGCCATCATTGACGAAGTAGAACGCCATTTATTAGCCGATCTCTTCGAAAACCACATCGATAGTGACGGAACCAGTGCCGACCGCGCTGCGGAGCGAGACTTGCCCTGACGGCGGCACCTCGATCTCGGAACCCGGCATGAACACCAGCGGCGAATAGGCGCCATTCGAGTTGACGCCAATCCTGCGGATCGTCACGCCAAGGGTCGGCTGAGTGGTCCACGAACCAGCCACGGTCGTACCGGCGGCGGGTGCCAGAGTAGCCAGCGGCGTCGGCGTAATGGCGACCGGCGTTGCCCCGCCCGTTGATCTGGACACCAGAATTTCATTGGCAACTGACGTGGTGCCCTGACCATACACCCGGATTTCCCAGATTTTCAGCGCGCGGGTCGATGGCGCGGTGATGGTCATTGAATCGTTCGTGGTTGATAGGGCCGTGCCTACCTTATTCGCAGAGTATCTGGCACCCAATTGGGTTCTCCTTTACTGGACCGGCTCAACGCCGATCACATCGCCATTTGCGTCCCGGACAACCCGCTTCGGCCCATTGGCTTTGGCGAGTGTATCCAGCATTTTTGACATTGCGTCAGTCATGTTGCTTTCACGAATGTCGGCCTTGGACTTTGTACCATCCGGCGTGTCCTGCGCGTCCAGCTTGAGCAGTTCCAACTCGCGCTTGTCGTGCCTTTCGCCGACCCAACAAAGCTGTTCGCCATTTCAGTTCACCGGGATGATATCACCGAACTCGGCAATAATTTCGCGCTCACCCCTTTTCAGCGAATGAACGCGGCCAGGGAAATTCTCCGCGTCTTGCTCCATGAGAGTGCGGATTTTCCATGGGAACCGCGCATTTCTAAGAAACTCACGATCTGAATGTGGCAGACCATCAAACAGACGCATTTCCGTTTCCGCGTCGTGCTGATACGCCAGCCATTCATCCATTTCATTGTTCGACATCAGTTCACCGGTTCGACGCCGACCACATCCCCGTTCGCATCGCGCACAACACGCTTCGGCCCGTTGGCCCTGGCAAGCGTATCAAGCATTTTCGACATGGCGTCCGTCAGCCCGCTCTCACGCATGTCGGCTTTCGACTTCACACCATCTGGCGTATCCTGAGCATCGAGCTTGAGCAATTCCAGTTCGCGCTTGACGTTCAGTTCTCGCTCTTTCATCGCCATTTCGGCGCTGAACTTCTCACGCTCAAAAGCCACTCTCTGCGCTTCAAGTTGGGCCTGCATCTGAGCATCATGCTGTTTTGTCGCCAGATCGGCCTGCATCTGGGCCATTTCCTTGTCGCGAGCAACCTCAGCCTTCATACGCTCGGACTGAGCCGCAATTTCCAGCTTGGCCTGTTCCAACTGAACAGTCGTTTGCGCCTTCATCTGCTCAAGCTGGGCGTTGACCTTGCCCTGCTCCTGGATCTTCACAACGTCAGGATTGGGCTGGTTCTTTTGCGCTTCCAGCTTGGCCTGCACCTCTTGCGGGTCAGGATCGGTGAAGTACGGTTGCGCGCTCGGGAAGCCAGCGGTTTCCGTGATTTTCGACAGCGTGTTGTAAAGCTGATCCGGCTTGACGAATACGTTATCTGGACCCATCGACAGCAACAGTTCCTTCTGAAGGCCATAGATGACCTGAAGAACCTGTAGGTCGCGCTCTTTCGTCCCGCCACCAAGACCAACGTTCACCACGCAGTCCATGTCAGCGTTCCAGACGCGCGGGTCATACTGAACCCACTTGCCCTTCATGCGGACCGTGCGTGGCCCGTCAGCATGTGCAATGACAAGCCGCAGAAGCCCACGGAACGCCTTGCGTAGCCCGTCATTCGCAATCGAGCGAACAATCATGTCGGCCTGAGCAATGCCCTTTTCAGAGGCAAGCTGCGCTGCCGCCGCCGTAACGTCTTGCAGGCTTTCCGGATCCAGACCGCCAGAGGCGTCCGTTATCCCGGTCATATCGTTGGCTTCGGTGTCGAGGTATTCCATCATCTGGAATGACTTGTCGGCGACGAATGGGACGACCTCCCACTTGATTGCGTCGTCCAGCGTAAAACCAGCGTTCAGGATGATCGGCTCGCCGAATTTCCCATTCGACAGGGACTCCGGGTTCGCCACTGCGTCAAGGCGATAGGCCGGACGCAGGTTGTTGGTCGCATAGGTGTTATCCAGCGTGGCGCGCAGGATTGCGGTCTTGATGCGCATGTGATTGCGCAAATCCTCATACAGAGAATGACCCTCGAACTGGTGAGGGTCGCGCTCAATCACGACAGAGGCATATGGCGCTTCGTCTACAGGCTCCAGACCAAGCACAACGTTCTTGTTGGAATCGGCCCCGTTGTCACCGAACACGATCCGGTAGCACTCGGCAATTCCGTCTCCGTCCTGATCGACCTTCACATACAGTTCCCAGACGCGAATGAGTTCAAGCGCCTTTCGGGTTTCTGCTTTGGAAGTCGAGTAATCGTCCTGCATACGTGACTGGTCATCATCAGACCCGCCGTCATGGGCCTCGATCTGCCAAACCATATCCTTGTCGTAGCCCATCGACACGAAGTCGGAGCGCGGCTGGATGATTTCCTCGCCGCACAACTCCGCTTCCTCAATGCTGTCAGCGCCGGGTGTGATCAGGAACGCGCCACGAGGGATTGCCTCCAGTTTTGGCGTGACAGTCTCGGTCACCCGTCTCAGCTTGAACGAGTGCCGACGTGCGTTCGGATCAAGCGCCAGAACCTGCGGATCAGTTTCTTCACTGGTCTTGTGCTCAAGAATTTCAACAGACGGGTCACCCACGAGGCCAAGAAGCGCTTCGTCCGGCTGGTCAGTGTAGTCCTGGATCGTGACCTTGCGCTGGCGATAGGCCGACCATTTGAGAACGCCGGTCTTGAGCAGCATTGCGTCGTGAATGGCGTCGTAAATAGCCCTCTCCACATCGCTCTCGCGAATGCAGACCGTGTTGACGTAATCTGTCGCCTGCTGTGCTCCCTCTTCGTCTTCTGGGCCAACAGGCGTGTACTCCACCACATTGCCACCGCTAAGGATGGTTCTGATGACGGATGGCATAACTTTTTTCATCTGCGCCCGCAGCACGTTTGCCACGGCTTGCGAGCGGCCAACCTCAGCCGGTAGGTCAACCATTTTCCCGGCGTAATAGTCCATAGCCATCTCGCGGGCTTTGGATTGCTCCGTCAGGTATGAGACAGCCGCGTCCTTCAGGCGGGAAACATGTTCGGCCAGCGCGTCAACGCTGTCGATTGGGGTTTCTTCGTCCATCAGGAATCCTTAGACCACCACTCTCGGGGTGAATTTCGGCATTGCCACACGTTGGGTTAGTTGCAGGCCCATCACGCCGCAGCGGAAGGCGTCAGCACCGTGGGAAGCCCAGTCGTGCAGTGGTCGTGTTTTCAGTGTCAGGTTCTTGTCGTCGTATTCGGCGCGGTACATGCGCAGGCAATCAATCCCGCGATCCATGCCTTCGCCTGTGGAGTTGAACCACATCTGCGGGAACTTCATGCGTACCGCGCT
>JAKPPK010000558.1 GCA_029547385.1 Candidatus Latescibacterota bacterium | reverse complement strand
TTCGACGACATCGGGAGGCAATGTGTTCTTTTCGGCCGCGGCCACGTAGGGAAGATTCGCCACCACGGCGTGGAACGTCCCGGCGCGAAGCGGATGGCTCAGATCACCCTGGACCAAATGCGCGCGACCGTGTACGCCATGCTCATGCGCATTCCTCCGGGCGACCTCCAGCGCTTCGCCGGACACGTCAACCATTACAACTTCCGCCTCAGGCAGTCCGAGTGCGAACGTGATGCCTATGCACCCGCTTCCGGTTCCTATGTCAGCAATGAACGTGGGCGTCGCCGTTTTCAAAAAAGGGATCGCGTGTTCGACGAGGAGCTCAGTTTCCGGGCGGGGTATCAATACCGAAGGGGTGACGACAAAATCCCGCCCGCAGAACGCCGCGGTGCCCAGGATGTACGCCAGTGGTTCGTTCCTGCCGCGACGGCGCACGTACTCACGGTATGTTGCGATTTCCCCGGGATTCAGGACTCTCTCGAATTCGACGTACAGATCGATCCGTTTGCAGCCAAGAACGCCGCACAGTAGACGCTCCGCATTCAAGCGGGGATTTTCCATTCCGCGACCCGCGAAATACTCCGTCGCGCGAGTGAGGTAATCGAGCAGGGTTGTCGGGGTCTCAATGCTCATGGGGTTGCGGGTCAGACCGGGTATTGAGGTCCATTCTCTACCTGGACGTTCGTGAACGCGTAACCATGGCTGGCAAAGGCTTCACGGAGACGCTCAAAATGGTCGCCGTCCTTCCAGATTCCGATCACCGCGCCACCTGAACCGGGGAACTTGGCAGGGGCTCCCAGCGATCGTGCTATCTTGACCATCTCCAGGTTCTGGTCTCCGATCACCTTTTCGCCGAACAGCCGAAGGCGTAAGTCGAAATTCCTGTTCATCAGGTCGCCCAGTTTCGCCCAATCCCGTTGCGCAAGCGCCTCTCTCCCCTGTTCCGCGAAGTCGGCGAATTCGCGCATCGCCAGAATCACGTCCTCGTCGCCGCGGCTCCACCGCGCCCGCACGTCGCTGTGCGCTTTTCCTGAGTCCTTGGGCCTGTTGACATAGGCGAGGAAGAGAGGGGGCACCGATCGGGGATCCAGTTGCACGTATCGGCCGTACCCTCGGTGCAACAGAAGTTCGCGGTCAAAGTCCATATAGACCACGCCGCCGTATGTCTGGATTACCCGGTCCTGCAGCCCGGCACGGATATCCAGTTCTTCTTCTTCCACGCTGAGGACGAATGAGGGCTGAATTTCCAACGGAAACTGACTCTCGGTGATGCCAAAAAGGGTACGAAGGCCTTTCGTAAGGGCGGTTATGATTGCACTCGACCCGGCGAGCCCGACCTGTCGAGGTATCGTGGTGTCGTAGCGGATAGTGAACCCTTTCGGCGGCAGAACGATTTCTCGCTTCGCGCAGTAATCGGCGAATTTTTTGCACGTGGCATAGATAAGGCGATACCCGCCCTCATATCCCTGCCGGATTGCCGTCTCTCTCAGATTGGCAAGCGACTCGAACGAAAACGGGTCGGATGTGGGGTGGGGAATAATGGAGATCCCTTCTCCTTCCTCGAGGGTCACCGTGGCCGAAAAATTGGTTATCGCGCAGGAAATCGTCTTTCCGAAATAACCATCGGACGGGTTCCCGAGGAGCCCGATTCTTGCAAGTGCGTATGTTTTGATGGGATTCAATGCCGTTCCCCTTTCGGGCAATGCGTGTCGCATTTTCTCAAAGTTTGGTGCCTTCGCCTGAATAGGCTCGTGGTTGTTTTCTCGTGGCCCGTTTCGTATCAAATGATACGTGTCGTATCAAAGATACGCGGAACAAACGCAGGTGCGGCGCCGTAGTACAAAAAAAAGCCCCAGCGGTTCGGGATGGGCATTGACGAATCTCGCACTCATGCGTATGTTAAGGTCGAGTTGGTTTGCTCACATCTTCAGAATCGTGCCGTTTTCGGTATAGTGCCAGACGGGAGGAAATCGTATGAGACGTGCGCCTTGGGGTTTGGTGCTCATTGGCGGCCTTGCACTTACGGCTGTCATCGGATGCACCCCGAAGCCCAGTCAGGAGCAGTTGCAGGCGCTGGATCGGACCTGTGCGTCAGCGACCGATGCAGAGCGTGCGCTGGAAACAAAGCGCAGAGAATTGTCTGACGTAGAACGTCAACTGGGTCCGAAGCGCCAGGTGCTTGCGGAGCGTCAGCGGTACCTCGGCGAAGTCCGTTCCAATCTTCAGGCAATGCAGTAAGCGAGTTTGCCATGATCGTCCGTCGGGCTGCCGTGTGCGTTCTTGCCTGTGGCACCGCGCTTTTTGCGGGTTGTGCGCCTAGTGCTCAACCGGGTGCGCGTCCGGCGGCAGGTGCTCTGGCCGAACGGGCGTGCCTGGAAGCAGCAGCGGCGGAGACCTCCGCTGCCAGGAAGATGGCGGCGTACCGTGCATCGCAAACGGATTTCTCGGCACAGCAGGCAAGGCTGGTGGAATTGCAGAGAATCCGTTCGCGCATCGCGACAGGCAGAATGTCCGACGAGGAACTCGCCACGTGGGAAGTAGAGCCGGCACCGATGCAGGCTGCTCCGGCGGAAACCACGCAGCCTGTCGTCCCCGCCGTGACTGCTCCGGGGGATTCGGCATCTGTTGAACAGGCAGCGCCGACGGCCGAATCACAGGAAAGCGTTACTCCGGCAGTCGAGTCGGAGCAAGGTGTCGCGCCGGCGGCCGAGCCACAGGAAAATGTTGCTCCGGCGGCGGAAGAGCAGGCGCCGCCAACGAGTGAAAGTGAAACAACGCCCGCTCCCGATGCGGAGACGGCTCCGGCCGATTCCACTGCGCCGGGTGGCGAAAGCAGTGCGGAATGACACTGAAATGGTTTTCAATCAAGGGATTATGACCGTGAAATACTCACCCCGTGAACACGGGAAGGGGGTCACAGGTATGACTCGAACGCTTTATGCAGTGGCTTTGGGCGCGTTGCTGGGGTTGTCTGCCATGGCTGCAGCCCAGACAGCACCGCAGATGACGATGCAGCAATACGAAGCGCGCCTGCGCGAGTGCCAGAACCGTCAACGGGCCGCCGACAGCGCGCGCGCGGTGGTGGAGCAGCAGATTGCCCAGAAGCGGGCGGAGTTATCATCGCTGGATGAGCAGATTGCCGCCACCAATCGGCAAGTTTTGGAAGCCGTTGCAGCGGACAGCGCAGCAATACGCGCCTATCTCGGGCAGCTCGACGGGATAATCCAGCAGTTGCAGGCAATGCGCCAGCTCCCCGCAAATCAGATTGTGGACGCGCGGGAACGGGGTGATCTCGACCGAATCGCAGAGCAGTTGGCGCAGTTGAAGACCAATCGGATTGCCGCCCTGCCGGAAGCGAAGGCGAAGATCCAGACAGCAGATCAGATGATTGCGGAACTGCGTGCCGTGCAGCGTCCGGTTCCCGAGGTTCGACGTGACCAGTACACGGTTGTTCGGGGCGATTATCTGTGGAAAATCGCCAAAAAGCCTGAAATCTATGGCGATCCCTACACCTGGGTCCGTCTGTACACGGCCAACAAAGACAGAATTCGGAACCCGGATCTCATCTATCCGAACTGGGTCCTCGGCGTACCCCGTAACCAGGCCCCCGGGACCTACTGGGTGAAACGCGGCGACCGGATGCGGACCATCGCCCAGGAAGTGTACGGCGACCCGTCTCAGTGGACGAAAATCTACCGTGCAAACCGGGACGTCATAGAGGCGGTGAGCGGCGGGCGCAGGGTGATCTACCCGAACATGATTTTGACGATTCCGCAGAACTGACGAACGAGACTCGCGCCTTGTGATCCGGCGGAGATGATGTGGTTCGGATGCCCTCTGGCTCCTGCGGGGAGCCCGGGGGCTTCCTTTTTTGGGGAGGACGCGTGAGAACTTCATGGGAGCCAAAGCACAACCGTTACTGACTCAGTCGATCGACATCGAAGGAGCGGACATGCAGCACCTTTTCGGTCCGCTTGACAGGAACAGGAAGGAACTGGAAGAGGAGTTCCATGTCTCCCTCGTTTCCCGCCAGGGGCAGTTGCTGGTGCGAGGAACAGAAGCGGAAGTGGCCGCGGCAGTCAAGGAGCTCGACCAGCGCCTGAGAGGGGATTTTGTAGCTCCGGGACCTGGAACTGCCTCCCCGGTAGCATTGTCGAAGAAGCGCTCGGGGGAGGGGCATCCTCCTACGGGGAGCCCGGCAGGGCCGGTGATTCTCCACACCACCAACAAGGTGCCCATCAGTCCGCGCTCCCGCGGGCAAAGGGAATACTGCGAAGCAATTGCGCGGCACGATATCGTTTTCGGGATCGGACCGGCCGGAACCGGCAAAACGTATCTCGCAGTTGCCATGGCGGTAGCGGCATTGAAAAAGAGAGAGGTGACGCGTGTGATTCTTGCGCGTCCCGCAGTTGAAGCAGGGGAAAATCTCGGGTTCCTGCCGGGCGATCTCAAGGAAAAGGTCGATCCTTATCTGAGGCCGCTGTATGACGCCTTGCACGAGATGATTCCGCCAGACAAACTGAAGAACTACCTCGAGACGCACGTGATCGAAATCGTGCCACTGGCGTTCATGCGGGGGCGAACGCTGAACAGTGCGTTTGTAATTCTCGATGAAGCGCAGAACACGACGACACGGCAGATGAAGATGTTCCTGACTCGGCTCGGGGCGGACTCAAAGGCAGTCATAACGGGAGACATCACGCAGATCGATCTGCCCGCCG
>JAKPPK010000545.1 GCA_029547385.1 Candidatus Latescibacterota bacterium | reverse complement strand
AACTTGCGTGGAGCCCTGATACAATAGTCTGGAGCCGTGTTGCCGAAGGGTCTCCCCTGATTCCGCGGGGAGAGGAAGGCTCGTGGGACCACGGATGCATCTATGCCGCCGCATACCCGATCATAACGGAGAAGGAGCTGCTTCTCTATTACGCGGGCGGCAATGATACGCACATGAGCTGGCGCAAGACCGGGCTGGGGCTTGCCCGTCTCCGCCCGGATGGTTTCGCCGGATGGCGCCCCGTTGGGACTCCGGACAGAGGGGAACTCGTTACGACTTCGATCGCCTGTTCGGCACCGAATCTGACTGTCTCCGCTGATGCTGAAGGTGGCTCGATTCGGGCGGAAGTAGTGGGTGTGGAAGGGTTTTCGCTCGAGTCGTGTCAGAAGGTTTCAGCGGATGTGACAGACTGCGTTATGACGTGGGGCGAAGGGAGGACGCTCGCCCCCTTTGTCGGAAAGACGATCACGCTCCGCTTCGAACTTCTCAAGGCGACCCTTTATTCGATCGGCTTTGCGGGATAGAACGCGTCCGGATGAGGCGAAATCAGGCGTCCGCGCGTCCGATCAGGCGGATGAGTGCGATTTCGGAAGGCGCGCCGAGCCGCAGTGGGGGGCCCCAGTA
Organism: Candidatus Latescibacterota bacterium; assembly: GCA_029547385.1. GTDB lineage: Bacteria > Latescibacterota > MWCZ01 > MWCZ01 > MWCZ01 > MWCZ01. Next base: position 1,544 of record JAKPPK010000545.1, on the reverse strand, counting down.
TCCTGCCCCGCGATTCACGTACACCCACGTATTCTCGTGCCGATGAAGCCCGGCCACGTACGGCTGCTGCAACGGTACAAGAAACACCCATGGGTAGAACTGTCCTCCGTGCGTATGTCCCGAAAGCTGGAGATCAAAACCGTGCTGAGCGGCTCCGTACACGGTGCGCGGTTGGTGGGCGAGGAGGATGCGGACGGCAGCCTCCGGAGCCCCGGTGAGTGAAATCCCCGGGTTGGAGACGTGGTCCGCGCGGAAGCGCCCGCCGGAGTAATCGGTGACCCCGGCGAGAACCATCTTTCGATTTCCTCGTTCTACCACCCGGTGCTCGTTCAGCAAGACCGTGATACCCATTTCACGGACGGCTCCCAGCCAACGGTCCAAGTCCCAGAAGTATTCATGGTTTCCCGTGACAAAATACACTCCGTCGGGTGCCGAAAGGTTGGCGATCGGCGCTACATGGGTGCGCAAATCAGGAACGAACCCATCAACAAGATCACCGGTGATGACGATCGCGTCCGGCCGGAGGGAGTTCACCGTTTCGACGATATTCTCCATCTGCTTCTGCCGTATGGAGGGCCCCACGTGCGTATCGCTGATCTGGGCGATTTTGTAACCGTGCCATTGTTCTCCGAGTTCGGCGATCGGTACGGAAACATGCACTACGTCGGGTGTCTGTCGCGCCTCCTTGAAACCTGCGCCCGCAAATGCGCCGGATACACCGAGAATCCCCAGGTTGACGGAATGCAGCAGGAATCTGCGGCGCTCAGGGTCAAAAGCGTCAAAATCCGATGTACTGGGATGTTGCGACCCGGTGCGGGATGTTACCCGACGCACCAGGGAACGCAGCCGATCGAATGCGCGAAAGGTGGACCAGCCCAAATCTCGCAGCAGAACCAGCGGCAAGACGATGCCGAGAAATCCCATAGCCACGAATCCGGCCGTCTGAACGAGATGGAACCATTCGGGGGCTGAGGGTGACCTCCCAACGGTGAAAGACAACGGCACTAGCGAAGCAACGAGGGCGAGCGCGACCCACGCAGTAATGGAGGCTCTCTTTGAGAGCCTGGCGGGCGGAATCATCCTGATGCCGACGTAAAAGTGGATACCGGCCCAGATGAGAAGAATGAGTGAGAAAGCAACCCGCATAGTCCGGAGAATCTCGCGGTGAGGTCACGTGAAACATCCGCTCGTACAATCAACTAGAACGTTATTCCTCGCAGCGCAGTTCCCCCAGTTGCTCCGCATCCGACTTCCCATGTGCTATCTTTTGTGCAACAGTGGCGTCGCAAAGGGTGTTTTGAAGAGGGCCACACAACTCGGCATAACAAGAGCCAGACCCATGCCGGACCCGTTTCCTTTCTCGTTGCGTCCCGCGCCGAAACGCGGGCTTGTGCTCACCTTCATTCTTCTGGCGATGATGATCGTGTACGGAATGACCGCGACCGGCGTACTGGCGTACTATCTGGCTCCGGAAAGGGCGCCGCAACTGCCTGCTGTGCTGGATCCGCGTCTTTTTCCCTTTGTGGGTCTGCTTGCGCTTCTCA
>JAKPPK010000398.1 GCA_029547385.1 Candidatus Latescibacterota bacterium | reverse complement strand
TTTCAGAGTAGGCCATCCAGAAAACTCCTGTGTCGTTCACGCGTAACGCGTGATGGTTCGTTGCGTTGTCAGTCCCGTTTCCATGCCATTGTTTTCAGATCGACTCCAGATTTCGCCATCTCGTACAATGGCGACATTTCGCGCAATCGGTTCACCTCTTCCACGACGCGATCTGCCGCATAATCCACTTCTTCTTCCGTGTTGAACCGGCCGAGACCAAAACGCAGACTGGTGTGCGCGAGGTCGTCGCTGACACCGATGGCTTTGAGCACGTAGGACGGTTCCAGAGTGGCCGAGGTGCAGGCGGATCCGCTTGAGAGGGCGATCTCCCGCAGTCCCATCAGCAGAGACTCACCTTCCACGTAGGCGAAACTCATATTCAAGTTCCCCGCCAGCCTCAACGTGGGGTGCCCGTTCACGAAAACTTCATCCAATCGATCCTTTAGCGCGGCTTCAAGCTTGTCGCGCAGCTTTTTGACGCGCGCCGATTCAATCTCCATCTCGTCGACGGCGATCCGCAACGCTTTGCCGAAACCTACAATCCCTGACACGTTGAGCGTTCCGGAACGCATCCCTCGTTCATGCCCTCCTCCGTGGAAGAGAGGAGCAAGCCGGACACGCGGGTTCTTTCCTCGAACGTACAATGCTCCCACGCCTTTGGGGCCGTAAATCTTATGGGCGCTCATCGAAAGGAGATCTATCCCGAGTTCGTCTACGTCAACAGGCAGCTTCCCAACCGCCTGCGTCGCGTCACTGTGGAACAAAACCCCCTTTTCCTTGGCGATGGCGCCGATTTCTTTGACAGGCTGAATCGTGCCGATTTCGTTGTTGGCCATCATTATGGAAATCAGTATCGTTTCCGACTTGATTGCTTTCCGCAAGTCGTCGAGGTCGATAAGCCCGTAACGATCAACCGGCAGGTAGGTTACTTCGTAACCGCGTCGCTCGAGTTCCTTGCAGGTGTCGAGAACCGCTTTGTGCTCGGTCACCTGAGTGATGACGTGATTACCGCGTTCCCTGTAGAATTCCGCAACCCCTTTTATGGCCATATTGTCGGATTCCGTCGCGCCACTAGTGAAAATGACGTTTCTGGGTTCCGCGCCGACGGCTGCGCCGATAACTCCTCGCATTTGCTCTACGGCAGCTTCCGCTTCATGACCGAACACATGGTTTCTGCTCGCCGCATTGCCGAAAACCTCGGTAAAATAGGGCAACATTGCCTCAAGCACACGCGGGTCTACCGGTGTCGTCGCGTGATTGTCCATGTATATGGGGGTTTTGACCATGGTTCCCAGTCTCCGTCGCGTGTTCGTGCCGATGCGCTCGCAAAGTGTGTAGACAGTAAAATGTACCGGCGCCTTCCGACTTTTGCAAGCAAAATGTTCGAAAAGTAAGCTCGGTGTGGCGCGTTGGGGGAGCCATGCGGTACCCACTCCGGGATACCCACCCCGCTCTCCATGAATAACCCCGGATGTTGCAGTTGAGTTCCTCCGATTCATTGGCAAACGCGGGCGGAGTCTCCGTGCCGACGCTAGGCCACCCGTTGCGCAGCGGGAAATTCGGTCATACTTTGGTTAACGGAAAACCTCGAAGATTTCGGCAATCATCCCATGGCAGTTTCCTGCCTTGTTACGATCGGACTCCACGCGCAGGTTTCCACATCAGAACTCCCACGGCACAATCCGGAACCGGAAAGAAAGAGAAAGGAAGGCTCCATGCCCGCTCCCACTGCTCTCGCTATACCCGCGATCATCTGTTACTCGGTGTCACCCACGCCCTACCTCAACGAACATGCGGCCAACGTCAAGGGGCTCTACGACGGGTTCTTTTTCCAGTGTGGCAGCTGGGATTCGGGTGTGCTGACGAACATCGGCGTCGGCAACACCGCTGCGACCAACCCGAACTGGCTGAGGCTGGCCGGACAGAATGTCGCCGCGCTCAAATCGGTTGGCTGCGCCGAAAACCTGCTCGCGATTTCCTTTGGTGACAGCGAACCGTGGCCTTCACCGGAGACCCTCCTTTCTGGTGAGTTCACCGAAAAGTTGAGACAACATTTTTCAGCGCTGGGCAAAGCCGCGAAGGCGACTGGCTTCCGTGGAATCAGCATTGACACCGAATACCCGTACCCGCGTTACTCGCTTGACCACCCGGTTTACACGTACTCTGACTATACACCCGGTGACTTGATGGAGGCTTCGTACAGGCAGGGGCGCGTAGTAATGTCGGCGATTCTTGGCGAATTCCCCGAAGCCGTGATCTTCAATCTCCCCGGTTCGTTGGAGGGGCGGCCCCTCGCGCGCCAGTTTGTGTCCGGGCTGATAGAAGAGATGGCGGCGCGGAACGCTCCCGGCGGATTCCACTTCGGAACGGAATATGCGTACTCGCTCCACGAGCCTGTGACCCAGGCCGCGATCCCCCGCCATGAAGACGCGAAGATGGATCGGTTCCTCTCAGGGACGAGTCTTGAGTACTGGCGGAGCACGTGCACGATGGCACCCGGGGTCTGGCCCTGCCACATGGTGGAAACAGGCGCTGACGATTACCGGGTGAGACCGTGGGATGAGGAGATGGCGGAACTACGGCAACAGATGCGCATCCTCCGTTCGACTACGAAACGCTACATGTGGTCGTTCAGCGGCCAGCCCATCTGGCTGCTGCCGTCCGCCGAAAACAGGGACCGGTACGGACTCTCCGCCACGTATCCGGGAGCGGAAGTATTCATCCCGATATGGCACGATATCCTGCGGGAACGAGTCCGGTACGACCAGACTCCGGACGCTGATCCGCGCATGATACGTCTGTTCGATGCCACGAAGCGATTCGACGAAGGACGGATCGATGCTACCGAATTCTGCAACGCATTTGGCACCCCGGCAAAGTGGTGGGCTCTCGGCGTTCTGAGCAACCCCTTTGTCAATCCCGCACGGACGGCGAAGGAAGCGCTCTCCATGCCCATCTCTCCTTCTCAGGTGTTCTTCGGGCGCGACGGGGCGGTCAGGTGGTTCCCCTGGGCGGTTCAGGACAACCGTGGCATCGTTTCCATGCGGACGTTTACAGATTACTTGATGACTGACAATTCCAGTGTGCATCTGGCCACCTATGTACACTCGCCCAGGGCGGTCGACGCATGGCTTAACCTCGGGTGGGACGACGGGCTGGTTGTGCAGGTTGGCGACAGCGTGGTGTTCGACCGCGCGGAATACCCTGAGCGTGGGCACGGCGCGATGTACCTCGACCGGTATCAATTCGAGGCGAAAGTCCCCATCCACATACCCGCGGGGGTCACACGCATCAACGTGACTACCATCAACGCGAAGGGTGGATGGATGTACACGTTTCGCATCACGGACGCCGATGGATATCCACTTCCTGATCTGAGATTCAGCCTGGAGGATTGACGGGGGGTCGTGCGGTGTGCGGCAAGGAGGTACGCCGCGGGACTCTCCGGCGGAGACTGAAGTGTGCCTGCACCCGGGTGCAGGCACACTTTGCACAGGTTTCAGGTTCCTAGTCTTTTTTCCTGTCGCGCTTGTCGAGCATCGAACGTACCGAATCCCAGATGTCCGGCACCATGTCCACGATCTTGTTGATGGCGGGCTCGTCGGGCTTCATCGGCAACACCTCGGCTTTGCCGTTGCTGATGACGACGAACCCGAGGGGTTCCACGCGCACTCCGCCTCCGCCGCCTCCGCCTTTCATCGCTCCGGCGGCAGCGCCCTGCGCATTCATGTTGCCACCTGCCCCAAAACCGACCGAGACGCGCGAAACCGGAATGATGATCACCCCGCCCGCTTCAATCGGTTTGCCGATGACCGTTTCCGTCTGCACGAGGTCGCGCAGCCGCTCCAGCAGTGTTTGCATCAAGGCTTCGATTGTCAGGCCTCCTTCTTTGTCCGTAATGCGCGTGCGTGCTTCCAGTTGAGCCACGCAAGCGCGAGTGCAGCCGCCCATAATCGGATCGTGCTTACTTTCCACTCTACTTCGCAACGCCCATCTGCAATCGCTCTCTGGAAATCACCGGCAAGCCTCACCGAATCGGCGGAACCTTTGGCCCCGGCGAGGGCGTACACCGTTCCCAACAGCCATGCCGTGCCCGCCGGATCGCCCGTGCCGAACGACCCGGTCAGGCGGAAAAAACGCAGTGTGACCACGCCCTTGAACCGACGGCGTGCCTCCCGAACATAAGGCCAGACGCGGGCAATCGCCGCTCGCAGATCCGCGAGCACCCCGGCTGTTGTCGTTTCAGGGCGGCTTGTACGTTGCCAGTCAATCGGAAAATCTCCAAGGTCAGAGTCCTCGAAAAGGCGTGTCCAGTCGGCGGGGCCTCCCGTTTCCAAGTCCTCTTCGACTCGTGTTCTGGTCGCCGGGCCTTTTTCCGGTGGTGGTTGCACCAAGGCCACGCCAGGTTCACGTGTCGCCGATGCGGGCGCAGACAGAACTTCCCTGACCTCAGGGGCTCTCGCGAAAATGGAATCCAGCGATTTGAGCGGAAAAAACCACCGCCAGAAAAGCACCCCACCAGCAAGATGAGTTCGGGTGGATGCCTCACCTTCAGCCCGGAAGCCCAGACCAATCAGGCCCCCGAAAAAACGTACACCAAATGTGGCCTGTCCTCCCCATTCCTTCGCGCTCTGCGCCTGACCCTGAACACTGACTCCGACTCGCATTGGCATCAGAGCACCGACCGCAACGAGGAGGAAAAGGAACAGGACCGGTGCGACGAAAACGCTGAAAAGTATCCACCACAACGGTCCTGTCCCCTTGTAAGCGCAATCAGAATTCCACTACGGAGTAGTACCCCCGCCGCTCGGTGATGGAGCCTGCACGGGTGCCGCCGCTTGGATTGTGATCCGTACCCGCGCAGTCACCTGCGCTCCGGCAGGGTCGCGCACCACGAGATTCACCGTTGCCACGCCTGCCGCGCCTGCAGCCGCCGTGATCCGCAAGGTGGAACCCGTGACAACCGGGGTGATTCGTCCCGTTTCGCCGGCCACCTGCCACGTCAGCGGGTCTCCGTCCGGGTCACTGGCGAACGGTGCGAGATCGATCTCCGTCTGCCCGCCCGCCTCCACGGTTGCGTCTGGAATTGGCTGGACCCGGGGACGGTCGTTCACCGGCCTGACGGTGACCCGCACGTCCCGCGACGCGGACCCGCCCTGCGGGTCGGACACGGTGATGGTAACCGACTCGGAGCCGCTCCAGTCGCGTTCCGCGCTGAATGTGGCGACGTTCTGCGCAAACCGGACCTTCACGTTCGTGTTGCCGGAAGCCTGCCAGTTCATCTGCGCGGGCGTGTTGTCCTTGTCAGAGACATACTGCGCCAGCCGCAGCGTAGCGGTACTGTCTTCGTTGAAATTCACCAATGGAAGCTCACGGAGTTCCGGAGGATCGTTCACGGCTCTCACCGTCACCGGAATCGTAGCGGTTGCCTTGGCGCCGGCCGGATCCGTTGCTGTGACCGTCACATTAACAGGGCCGCCGCTCCAATCCGGTGCAGCGCTGATGGTCAACATGCTGCCGGAGACCGCGACCCTCACATTCGGGTTGGCGGAAGTCGCCGTCCATGTGATGACGTCTCCGTCCGCATCGGAGCCAAAGGGTGCGAGATCGAGCGTTGTGCTGCCGTCTTCGTCAAACGAGACCGCAGACAGGCGGCTGATCACCGGTGGGTCGTTCACCGAGCTGACGGCGACGGACAACGTGCCCCGAGCCGCCAAACCTCCGGGGTCGGTTGCGGTAATCGTGAGCGTTTCGGAACCGTGCCAATTTGGTTCCGCGGTCAGCGTCGCCACGCCTTGAGCCACCCTGACTTTGACGTTTGTCCCGCCCGAAGCCTCCCAGCGCATCTGGGCAGGGGTGTTGTCGGGGTCCGTAACCTGGTTCAAGAGGTTCAGAGTGGCGGTGCCGTCTTCCGGGAAGGTAACAGGTACCAACGCTTTCAGCGTGGGCGGGTCATTCACCGCTGTCACCGTAACGGGAATGGTGTTCGTCGCCTGGCCTCGCGACGGGTCTGTCGCCGTAACGGTGACATTGACTGGTCCGCCGTTCCAATCCGGCGCCGCACTGAGCGTCAGCACGCTACCGGAAACGGCGACTCTGAGATTCGGGTTCGCGCTGGCGGCTGTCCACGTAAGGGCATCCCCATCCGCATCAGAGCCGAAGGGGGCAAGATCGACCGTCGTTCTGCCGTCTTCTTCAAAGGATACCGGTGGGATGCGGGCTATGACCGGAGGATCGTTGACCGAGCGGACCGTTGCCGTGAACGAACTTGACGCGCGCAACCCATCCGGATCAGCCACGGTTATCGTCAGGTTCTCCGTCCCGTGCCAGTTCGGTTCCGCGGTGAAGGTCGCGGTCCCTCTCGCAATCGCAACCTTGACCCGGTTGTTGCCCGATACTTCCCACGTGAGCTGCTCATTTGTGTTGTCCACGTCGCTGACGAAATCGAACAACCGCACCGTTGACGACCCGTCCTCATCGAAAGCGACCGGCGGCAATTGCCTCACAACGGGCGCGTCATTCACCGTGGTCACGGTCACGCGGATCTGAGTCTGGGCGAACAACCCACCCGGGTCAGTGGCCTTGAGAGTCAGCGTTTCCGTGCCGTTCCAGTCCTTGTCGGCGGAGAACGTGGCAACGCCTTGCGCAATCTGGACCTTTAATCTGGCTTGTCCCGAGATAACCCATTGCATCTGCTCCGGCGTGTTGTCCGGGTCCGTCACAAATTCCGTCAGTCGCAATGTTGTTGACTCGTCCTCACGAAACGCCACCGGCGGGATCGCGCGGAGGACGGGCGGGTCGTTGACAGGCCTTACGGTGACAGAAAAAGTCGCGCTTGCGCGTTCATTATCCGGATCCACCGCCTCCAGAGCGACTGTCTCCGGGCCCCCATTCCAGTTCGGCGGTGCAGAAAGCGTAAGTCGCCTGGTTCTCCTGTCGAACTCCACCTTCACGTTCTGCGGAGCGACATAACTCACGGTCAGCTGGTCGTTTCGATGGTCCGGGTCTGAGAGATACTCATCCAGCGCGAGAACAAATTGCCCGTCCTCGTCGATATTCACAGCAGGTATGCGCGCAAAAACCGGGGCCTCAGGCACGGAAATCACGCTGACGTTCACCGACTGCGTCGCTCGTAACCCCCCGGGATCAGTTGCCGTGAGGCGAATCGTTTCCGGTCCACCGTACCAGTTCCTCGCCGCGCTGAACGTGACGCGTCTTGTGGCGGCGTCCACCGCCGCCTTGATGTTTGCGCCGCTCACTGCGGTCCAGGTCATTTCCCGTGCCGTGTTGTCCGGGTCTGAGACAAACGGGTCGAGATCCAGCGTCAGGGTTGCATCTTCATTGAAACGCTGTTCAGGGATCGGAGCGATCGTGGGCGGATCGTTTACTGCTTCCACACCGACAGCGACTACTATCCTGTCGCTCAGACCGTCCGGGTCCGCGACGGTGAAGGTGACTTTGCGTTCTGCGCCGGCCCAGTTCGGCGGCGCGGATATGCTCGCCCGCCTTGTTGCCGGGTCGATTGTCACCGTGAGCGGCTCCTCCGCCACGGCGCTCCATCGCAACTCGCTTTTCTGATTGTCCGGGTCAGTAACAAAGTTGTCCAGTTGAACGACCGCCGCTTCATCTTCTTTGGTTCTGATCGACGGAATCTGTACGACCGCCGGCGGGTCGTTGACCGGGGTGACCGTAACGTTGAACTCGGACGATGCAGAGAGGCCCCCCGTGTCCGTCGCGGTAACTCTCACCGGTGTGGTTCCAAACCAATCTTGAGTGCCCCGGATCGTGGCAACGCCATCAGCAAAAGAGACCGTCAACTTGCGCGTGTCTGCGGTTGCGGTCCACCTCATCTCTGATGCTGTGTTGTCTACGTCAGATATGAACGGTTTCAGATCGACTCTCAAGTCGGTGTCTTCCGCGACAGATTGGTCCGGGACCCGCGCCACCGCAGGCGGGTCGTTCACCGGCGTCACGGACACAGAGATCTCCCCGTTGGCTTCCGCAAGGATCGGGTCTATCACGAGTATGCGAACTCGTTCGGGACCGCCAAACCAGTTCTGCGCCGGCGTCAGAGTCAGCTCATTGCCGGGGCCGAGTGCCGCGGTCAGGTGTTCTGTCCCCGTGACGGTAACCTTCAACACGTCAGTGGGGTGATCCGGGTCACTTATGTACCGCCCGAGGTTCATCTTGTAGGGCGTGTCTTCTGTCATCACGACAGGCGGGATTCCCGCCACAACCGGCGGGTCGTTGCCGGTGTCGACGAAAAACCTCCACACGGACGTTGTGTCGCGTGCAGCAGTATTGGCGGCAAAAAGGGCCCGCCCGTCCTGCTCCAGCCGAACGGTCCAGTAATACCACGTGTTGTCCAGCAACATTTCCGACGGGGTAAGCTGGTACGACTGAACTGGCTCGTTGACCGGTTCAACGTGCCGGATCACCGCATCTCTGAGGTCTTTGTTTCTTCCAAATGCCACTACAAACGAAATGGTCTCTCCCGGATCCGGATCGTACGAGTGTGACCATTCCAATCGCGGCGTAAGGGAATTGGTGGTGCTGTCACGTTCCGGTTGCAGCATGACGAACGGCGTGGGCGGGTCATTTGCCGTATTCAAGGAGAACGACCGCGGCACCGACCACTCACTTTCCTCCGTCCCGTCCGTCGCCTTCGCACGCCACCAGATGCGGGTGTTTTCGTACAACGTCGGCATCGCACGCCACACAGTGATATCGGAAGCCGGGTCCTCCGGCACGGGTTGGCTTGCCTCCGGGCCACCCGCTCGCAACCTTGGCGAACTGAAATCTTCTCCGTACGCAGCCTGGAAAATGTAGCTGACCGCATCGCCGTCTGGGTCCTTGACGTTGCGAACGGCAATAACCGGTTTATGCCGCGGGTCGGTCAGAATTGCGCCGTCCTCAGGCGAGGCGAGGATGGGTGTCGGAGGCGGGGTGTTCATGTGGAATGACGTCACCGACCAACGGCCGAAATTGTACCCGTCGCTCGCCCGGACACGGAGGAAATACGTCTGCCCTCTCGTCAGGGTCGGCCCATCGAACGTGTATGAACTGAGGGGACCACTTACCGCGTGCTTCCAGTGTTGAGTGAGAAATGTCGAATCTGTTGAGAGTTCCAGCTCCGTGCCGCGTTGAGGGTCGTTTTCGTTGTCCCAGTAGCGCCACGAGAACACGGGTCTCGGATTTGTCAATCGGGCTCCACGTCGTTGGCCATCTACCCTGAGGTTCTGTATTGCCGGTGGTTTGCTCACGAAC
>JAKPPK010000525.1 GCA_029547385.1 Candidatus Latescibacterota bacterium | reverse complement strand
AATAGCTCTCCATGACGGCTTCGCCTTCGTCGCCGTTGTCCCACAGCACGCGGTAGGTGTTGGAGAGTACCAGGTCGCCAAAGGACGATCCGCAACGCACCATCGTGACGGTTCCGGTGAGAATCTCGCCGCATAGCTGATGCCGCGTCTTTACGCGGTCGCCAATCTTGAATTTAGGCTCCATCTTGCACCTCCAACCACACCTCGCCCGGCATGACTCCGCCGGTGGCTTGTGTGGCGGCAATGCCCGCCGCTTGCAGTTCCGTGACCGCCGCGCCGGTCGCCAGTGCGGAGGGCGGCGGTGTTCCGTGGCGCCGCTGGTAGTCAGCAAGCGCCACGGCGACGGTGGAGTGGTGAACCTCGAAAGTGGTCATAGGTGCTCCTTGCTTTTCGGCTCTGCGTTGCTCCGGGCTTGCCACCGTTCCCGCCTGCACTGCGCAGACGGAAGCCGCATTACTGCCGGTTTTTGCGCAGAACCGGTAAACTGCCATGATCACCATTTCTCAAACGCGGTCATCTCATCACCCATATTTAGGAATTCCTGCACGGTGAAGCGCGCGATTTCTCTTACAGGTTCAACTCTGTATCCGTCGTAGATTTCGCAGATTTCGCGTCCTTCGAAAATAATGACTTCGTCGTCGTCGTTAGCTGCGTCCATCGCGGTGTTATTTAACAATGATGCGACACTGTCACAAGCGCAGATTCCGCCAAGCATATCCATTCCATCTCCGCCGTCGGCTGAGATGTGCGTTTGCATTTGCTCTATGGTCAATCCAGACTCTTGAACTCTAAAATAGTGCCGTGCCATCTCGATGCCTCCTGTGTCTGTTTCTGCTCCTCAACTCTAATATCATTATACACCTATTATAGAATATGTCAATAGGTTTAGGCACCAGTTTTCACGTCGCGCGGAAACTGTAACTTTACGTTCTAGTTTTGTTCTATATCTGCGCTTAACATGCGCTTAATCCGTGCTACGATAATCATGCCTGCGTGCATTAGCGTAGTCGTCCTTACCTGTGACGTAAGAAGAGCCGCGTAAACTAACGCTTACGCGGCTCTTGTTCTGTTACCGAATCCGTCACAATTTGAGCGTGCGACCCCTCCCCCAC
>JAKPPK010000514.1 GCA_029547385.1 Candidatus Latescibacterota bacterium | reverse complement strand
CAAGTGCGTCTTCTGCTTCGTGGATCAGAATCCCCCCGGAGTAAGGCGTGCGTTGAGGTTCAAAGACGAGGATTTCCGGCTTTCGTTCCTCTACGGCAATTTTGTCACGCTCACGAATACACCCTCATCTGACCTCGAGCGAATCATCGAGCAGCGTCTTTCTCCGCTCTACGTGTCGGTGCACGCGACGGATGTAACTCTGCGCCGCCGGCTGCTCGGAAACCCGAGAGCGACCGACATCGTTCCGATCCTGCGCCGGCTTGGGCAGAATGGCATTGAAGCGCATGCGCAAGTTGTTCTTATCCCCGGATTCAACGACGGAGAGCACCTTGAACAGACGGTGCGTGAGCTGGCGGGGCTCTTCCCAGGGGTGCGTTCGGTTGGCATCGTACCGGTCGGCCTCACTCGGTATCGGGAAGGCCTGTTTCCTTTGGCTGCCTTCACACCGGCCGGCGCGAAGGCTGTCCTTGCGTGGTTGAAGGCCAGACAGGTGACCTTCATCAGGGAGTTGGGCGACCGTTTCGTGTTTGCGTCCGACGAATTCTATGTGCTCGCCGGCAGGCCCTTTCCGTCCGCGCGGTTCTACGCCGGGTACCCGCAAATCGGAAACGGGATAGGCATGGCGCGGCAATTTCTTGACGAATTCAGAAAAGGGCTGCGTGGACTGGAGAGGCGTCTCCCCCATGTCGGGCAGCATGTCGGAGTGGACCTCGTGACGTCTGTTCTTGCGTGGCCGCTGATCGCTCATTGCATTACCCGAATCAAAAAGCGAATGCCGGACATTTCGGTGTTCCCCCACGTTGTGGAGAACAGGTGGTTCGGCAGCGGCATCACGGTGAGCGGCCTTCTTGTGGGCCAGGATATCGAACGAACTCTCCACGAAGACGGCATGCGCGGCCAGGTTGTGTTGCTGCCGCCGAATGTCTTGAACCGGGACAACCTCTTCCTTGACGACATGCACGTGGATGAACTCGAGCGCCGTCTGGGGAACCGCGTGGTGATCGGTTCGTACGACTTCGTCTCGAGTCTGGCGGAAGCGTACAACGAAGCTCAGAACATAACCCGCGGAGAGGCAGTTGAACGAGAGACGGGTTGAAATCGTAACCAGGGGGAACTGAGTGGCCGTCGTGAAACCGGGTGCCTGTCTTGTCGTCGCTTTTGCCGTTCTGATCGGCGTCAACCTCTCCCGCGGACAACTGATCGCAGACGATTCCCCGGCCCAGCCGTATCGGTGGACTGTCACGGTATCTCCTGCGACGGCAAGCGCGGGAGACACGGTCTGGGTGTCCGCCGGACTGGATATTGATGACAGGCACTTCGTGTACGCGGAACGTACCGACGTCCGTGTTCCGCCAAAACCGGAATTCAGAGTCGGCGGAACGCGTGCGCCACTGCCCTACACCGCGTTCGACCGCTTTGAGGGGAAACCAGTTCCCAAATTCAAAGGCCGTATAGAGTTTCGTACCCCGCTGTTCTTGGCTCGGACCGTGAATCCCGGAAGGCTGACCATCCCTGTTGAGGTGCGCACGCAGGCGTGTTCCGAGGAAATGTGCTTCTTCCCTTCTCAACAGGTTATTTCGGCAGCAATTACGGTGGCCCCGAGAACGGAAGAGGCGCGCCAGATGCCTCGTTATGTCGGGTCGGCGCGGTTGGATTCCGCGGGAGAAGCCGCTCTTGTGGCGCATGCGCCAGATTCAGCATCCCGCCCCGGTTCGAGCGAAGGGTTCAACCTCGGCTCCTTGTTAGCTGAGCGAGGGTTCGTGAATCTGGC
>JAKPPK010000503.1 GCA_029547385.1 Candidatus Latescibacterota bacterium | reverse complement strand
CACGCGGTGGGGATGCAGACGGACAGCATCCGTTTCCTGCGTGGTTCCACCGAATGGGGCGGATTACGCATCTCCGGCGGCGATACCAGCACCCTGGCGTATGTGCGTATCAGCGGAGGAAACGCGAATGGCAACCCCGATTCGCTCTGGAACCGCGGAGGTGGACTTTTTGTAAACGTGGCCAGAGTGGGTGTTTCGCACTCGGTAATTTCCGGCAACTCTGCGGCGATGCGCGGTGGAGGCCTGTACATCACTGATCCCGCAAGTCACGTCACACTTACCAATTGCTGCATAACAGACAACGCAACATCTCCCGGCGGCAGCAACCACGGCGGCGGCGCCTACATCTACAGCAGCACTGTGCTGCTGAAGCACACGCTGATTGCGGGGAACAGCGCTGGAGGCGAAGGCGGAGGGTTGTACGTATTTGGCCAGTCCGCGGTGAACGTCACGCAATGTACTCTGGTGGACAACAACGCGGGGGAAGTCCGTACCGGGGCCATCGGTTGCGGTAATGGTGCGGAGATCACGCTGAACAGCAGCATCGTGTGGAATTCGGGCGGCATTCCGGCGCCGGACACGTGTCACGTCACGTACACTGCAATCGAACCGGGGTACCCGGGTGAAGGCAATGCTGCCGCCGATCCACTTTTCGTCAACGCCGCTGCGGGTGATTACCGCCTCAGTTCAGGGTCGCCGTGCATCAACACGGCCGATCCCGCCCTCCCAGCTGACCCCGACGGAACTCGCGCGGATATGGGTGCCTATGCGTACGTGAATCCGTCGTCGGAACTCATTTTACCACAGGTTATCGCACACGCCGGAACAACCGTGCCATTCCCTGTCACGGCGCGCGTTGCGGATGCCTTTGGCGCCGATATGGCTTTCCTGCTGGATGCAGGCCTTGTGGAGTCCATCCGCGTGATCAGCACCGCGTGGGGAGAAACCGATACGACATCACTGGCGGTATCCGGTGACACCGTGCGCGTGTCCATCTCATCTGCCGAAAAGCGCACAATTGTGAATGACGTCCTCGCGGAACTCAGCATCACTCTCCGGATGGATGCCGCCGTCTGCACGGTGCCGGTTACGTGGGTGCCGGAGCTGACAGACGTGAACGAGGAACCGGCAACGCTGCGGGACGGTTCGCTGGAGATTCGTGCTCTCCTGTATGGAGATGTCACCGGTGACGGCAGTCTCACCGGCCTCGACGCCGCGGAGATGCTGAAGTACCGTGTGCGGTTGCGTCCGACGATCAATCTCACGCTGGCGGACGTCACCGGAAACGGCGATGTGTCGCATCTCGACGCGGCGCTTGTACTGTACAAGATTCTCCATCCTGAGTATGTCTTTCCGGTGCTGGGCGGGTTTGTTCCCAGGCCGTCCCGCGGGGAGGCACGAGAGCTTTTCTGGCAGCGGGACGGCCGTTCGTGGGCACTCATGGTTGACGACGGTGCGGGAATTCTCGGCGGCGAACTCGCAATTCGTTCCAGCGGCTTGCGAACCGTCACCGCACCAGAGGGGCTCGTGTTCGCTAACCTGACCGACGGGGTGCTCGCAGTTGCGTTCGCCCGCGGAAACGGCTCGGGAACCCTGCTCCTGCGCATCGAGACCGTGGACGGAATCGCGCCGGAGATCGTCACTGCCTCGCTTGATGAAGGCGCGATACCGGTTGTGTGGCGGGGCGCAGGGGCGGCCCTGTTACTCGCGCCGAATTCTCCGAATCCGTTCAACCCGTTAACCACTATCACGTTTTCGCTTCCGGAGTCCGGGAACACCCGTCTCGCGATTTACTCCGCAGACGGGCGCCTCGTCCGCGAGCTGATGAACGGGGCTTCCGAAGCGGGTGTGCACCGCGTTACGTGGGATGGGCGCGATACGGAGGGACGTGACGCGGCAAGCGGGATCTACCTGTGCCGTCTTACCTGCCGTAGCGAAACGCTCGTTCGGAGAATGGTCCTTGTTCGCTGAAACGCAGGCCGTTCGTGCCGGGGGATCTCGTCTGCGCGCCGTTGTGCTGGCGACATTCATCCTGACAGGAACCGCGCCGGCAGCTCTCGTTGACCCGCCCCGGCTTGTCGTCCCGTTCTCCGTCTCTGGCGATTCCGTGACCGTGGTACCCGTGCTGATTACGTCATCACATTCTTTCGGTGCGGACCTCGCCTTCCTGATCGACACGACGGTGGCCCGGCCGGACAGGGACTTCATCCGCGCTCACGCGTTCGAGTCCGAACCCTCTTCGCTCTGTCTCTGGAACGCGGTTGGCGACACGGTGTTCGTGTCGGTTTCGTCTCCTCATCCCCGCGATCTATCCGATGTGCCTCTGGTGGAACTCGCTTTTCGGGGGAAGCGCGATGTTCCCTCCGGGAGCGCCACGGCTCTCACTCTCCTGCCGTACCCCTTCAGCACGTTCAACGAGCACGGCCTTTCGGTAGCGGCGTCTGACAAAAGCACCACGCCCCATTTCTCGTTGTCCGCGGCACCAAACCCGTTCAACTCGGCAACAGCCATTCGCACCTCAGTTCCGTGCACCGTGGTGGCGCGTCTCACGGTGTACGCGACAGACGGCCGCGCAGTGCGCACGCTGACGCCGACCGCTGCAGCAGGAATGCATACCTTCGTCTGGGACGGGCGAGACGAGGCCGGGTGTCGGGTCGCAAGCGGCGTGTACCTGTGCCGGTTGGAAGCGTCACATCAGACCTCGGTGATCCGTGTGACCGTGATTCGTTAGAACCCTCGGCGGGAAAAAAGAACGGGGCGGCGAATAAGCCTCGCCGCCCCGTGTACGCTGTGGCCTGATTGCTCAGAACCCGCCGTGGGGATGATGATGTCCGCCCGCAGCAGGAGCCGCCGGTTTCTTCGGCTCCGGTTTTTCCGCAACCATCGCCTCGGTGGTGAGAAGCAGCGCCGAAACACTCGCCGCATTCTCCAGCGCGGTGCGGACGACTTTCGTCGGGTCGACAACGCCCTGCTTGACGAGGTCGCCGTATTCTTCCGTCTGCGCATTGAACCCGTAGTTCTTGTCCTTGTTCGCAAGGATGTTCTGGACCACGACGGTACCTTCGCGGCCCGCATTCTGAACGATCCAGCGGCAGGGCTCTTCGATTGCGCGGCGCACGATATCTACCCCGACTTTCAGATCGCCTTCAAGCTTCAGCGAATCGAGCGCTTTCATTGCCCGCAGAAGCGCAACGCCTCCGCCCGGAACGATACCCTCTTCCACCGCGGCGCGTGTAGCGTGGAGCGCATCTTCCACGCGGGCTTTCTTTTCCTTCAGTGCAGTTTCGGTTGCCGCGCCGACATGCACGACGGCCACGCCGCCCGCCAGCTTCGCAAGGCGCTCCTGCAGCTTCTCGCGGTCGTAGTCACTCGTCGTGTCTTCAATCTGCTTGCGGATCTGTTTGACACGACCTTGAATGGCCGCATGGTCGCCGGCGCCTTCAACGATGGTGGTGTTGTCTTTGTCGACAACAATGCGTTTCGCGCGGCCAAGGTCCTCGATCCGCGTGTTCTCCAGCTTGAGCCCGGCTTCTTCGGAGATCACTTTGCCACCGGTCAGCACCGCGATGTCCTCAAGCATCGCCTTGCGGCGGTCGCCGAATCCCGGCGCCTTCACGGCCGCGATTTTCAATACGCCACGCAGCTTGTTGACAACCAGCGTCGCCAGCGCTTCGCCTTCCACGTCCTCGGCGATCACGAGAAGCTCTTTGCCCGCCTGCCCGACTTTCTCCAGCAAGGGGAGCAGGTCGTTGATGGAGGAGATCTTCTTATCGTGGATCAGGACCAGGGCATCCTCAAGGACCGCCTCCATGGCGTCAGGATCGGTCACGAAATGCGGGCTGATGTACCCGCGGTCGAACTGCATTCCTTCCACCACGTCGAGGGTCGTTTCGATGCTCTTCGCTTCCTCCACCGTGATGACACCGTCTTTCCCGACCTTCTCCATCGCGTCGGCGATCAGCGTGCCGATCTCCATTTCATTATTTGCGCTGATTGCCGCCACCTGGGCAATCTGATCGTGGCCCGCCACCGGCACGCTCATAGCCTTCAGCTCGGCGACCAGAACCTTGACCGCCTCCGCGATACCGCGCTTGAGCTCCATCGGGTTGGCGCCAGCCGCAACGTTTTTGAGCCCCTGAGTGTAGATCGCCTGGGCAAGCACGGTTGCCGTCGTTGTACCGTCACCGGCGGCGTCCGAAGTCTTTGAGGCGACTTCCTTCACCATCTGCGCGCCCATGTTCTCGAACTTGTCCGGAAGCTCGATCTCCTTCGCTACCGTCACTCCATCTTTCGTAACGGTCGGCGATCCCCACTTTTTGTCAATGACGACGTTCCGGCCTTTGGGCCCGAGAGTCACCCTGACGGCGTTGGCGAGAACGTTCACGCCCTTCAGGATGCTCTCACGGGCCTCCACGTTATAGGAAATCAGTTTGGCTGCCATGCGTTTATGCCTCCATAATTACGGGTTTCAGTTCTCAATAATGCCAAGGATGTCGCTCTCGCCCATGATCAGGTATTTCACATCGGCGATTTTCACCTCACTCCCGGCGTATTTGCCGTAAAGAACCTTGTCCCCCGCTTTCACGTTCATCGGAAGGATTTTGCCGTCTTCCCCGCGTTTCCCCGGGCCGACAGCTTCCACTACGCCCTGCTGGGGCTTCTCTTTTGCCGTGTCAGGGATAATGATACCCCCGCGCACCTGTTCCGTTTCTTCGACGGGCTTGACAAGCACCCTGTCGCCAAGTGGTTTGATAGTCATGGCCGCTTATCCCCTTTTTCGTGATACAGGAACCAGCTTCGCGGTGTGACCCGCAGACGACAACACCCACCCCGGAGGATGGAACGAATGTCCTGATTGATTAGCACTCATCTCTGGTGAGTGCTAATACAAGATAGGTTCCGCGACGGCACTTTGTCAAGTTAGAAATCCTATCCTGCAAAAACCGGCACGTCAGGCCGTCAGCACGTACTCCGCTTGACCATCTCCCGGCCGCGTGGTAGCATTTGTGTGTGAGCCATGCAGCAGTTGCCCCGCCACGGTGAGGAGGAGCGCATGAGAGTTGTTGTTACCGGGGGAGCGGGTTTCATCGGATCGCACCTCTGTGATGCGTTGATCCGGGAAAACCACTCCGTGGTCTGTCTGGATAACCTCATTACGGGTAATCTCTCCAACGTCGAACACCTGTTCGGGCACGATCGCTTCCGCTTCATCAAGCACGACGTGACCGAATACATCCATATCCCCGGCGAAGTCGATTTCGTATTCCATTTCGCGAGCCCCGCCAGCCCGGTGGATTTCGAACGCATCCCCATCCAGATCCTCAAGGTCGGCGCCCTCGGGTCGCACAAAACGCTGGGGCTCGCGCGGGCAAAAGGCGCCGGTTTCCTCCTGGCTTCAACGTCGGAAACCTACGGTGACCCGCTTGTGCATCCACAACCAGAGACGTACTGGGGAAACGTAAACTGCGTGGGAATCCGCGGCGTGTACGACGAAGCAAAGCGCTTCGCGGAAGCAATGACCATGGCGTACCACCGGTATCACCACATCAACACTCATATTGTGCGTATCTTTAATACCTACGGGCCGAGGATGCGACCGGATGATGGAAGGGCGATACCCGCGTTCATTTCACAGGCGCTGAAGAACGAGCCGATCACCGTGTTTGGCGAAGGCAGGCAGACACGGAGCTTTCAGTACATTGATGACCTGATCCGTGGTATTCTCCTGCTGATGGAATCCGACGAGCACCTGCCGGTGAATATCGGGAACCCGAACGAGTATACGATCTTGCAGCTCGCGGAGGCGATCATCGAATTGACCGGCAGCAAAAGTGAAATCGTGCACCGCCCGCTTCCGCCGGATGACCCCAAAGTGCGCCAGCCCGACATCCGGAAGGCGCGCGAACGCCTGGGGTGGGAGCCGGTTGTTCCTCTCCGCGAGGGGTTGACCAAAACCATCGAATGGTTCAAAACGCATGGGGCATGACATGGTGAAGGCGAACCGGCCTGCTTCAACAGCGTTTGCGGCGCTTCTGGCCTGCCTTTGTTTCATCGGGTTGTCGGTTGCTGCGGAACCGCCCGGCGGTGAGCGCATCATCAAGGCGGGCGATGTGCTCCAGATCTCCGTGATCGGGTACGCGGAATTCAGCAAGACTGTGGTCGTGTCGCCCGAGGGAAGAATCCGCTACCCGGTTGTTTCGGACCGAAACATCATTGGCTGGACGTTTTCTGAACTCGAAAACCAGATCACTCAGCAACTCGCCACCATGCTTCGCGCAGCGCCGTACGTATTCGTGGACTACGCGCAGACGTACACGATCAGGATAAACATCCTTGGCCAGGTGCGAAAACCTGGTGTTACCGAGGTCCCGAACGGCATTGATCTGCAGGGGGCCCTGTGGATTGCGGGCGGTCCCGAATCGAGCGCGGATCTGGGCGATATCCAGGTGCAGAGACGGGGCCTGGACGGTACAGAAGAAATCTCCGTGGATCTCGAAAGATTCCTGTTTGAGGGCCGGCTGCAGGATATTGTGCAGATGAAGGACGGGGATCTCGTCATTGTCCGCGGTGCCCCGGACGCCGACAAGGTGAAGGTGTTCGGCGAAGTGAACAAGAGCGGTTCCTACGTGGTTCCCTTCGGGGCGACGGTTCTCGACATGATCTACCTTGCAGGTGGCCCAACAACGGCGGGCACCCTGTCGGACGTGCGGTGGATCAGGCGAGAAGGGGGCCGCGTGGTCGAGCAGAAACTGGACTTTGCGTCGCTGCTAAGGGCCGGCAGGACGGATGAGATTCCGCGCGTCGGGCGTGGCGACGTGATTATTGTGCAGAAAAGGATACTGACATTCTCAGCGGTTGTTGCGACGCTCAGCCTGGCAATTCAGGCTCTGACGCTGTATTTCCTGGTTCAGAAGCTTTGAAGTGTCATTTCGCGGGCACGATCGGTTTTCTTGGTCTGTGCGTTTTTGCGACCTTGCTGGTTCGTGGTGAAAGCCGGGCTG
Source organism: Candidatus Latescibacterota bacterium (assembly GCA_029547385.1). Lineage (GTDB taxonomy): Bacteria > Latescibacterota > MWCZ01 > MWCZ01 > MWCZ01 > MWCZ01. The sequence continues at coordinate 1,744 of JAKPPK010000503.1, read as the reverse complement.
AAACAGGCCTGACCGGCTCAACGGCGCTTCTCTATGTTCCGGTGGCGGACGTCGTTCCGAATGAAAGGTTCTCGTTCGGCGGTTTGATCGCGGATTACCAGGCATTCCCGTCGAAGCAGTTCTCGTACTTTCGGGCGAACAAACCGAGCGCGTATTTCAGTGGTTACGCAACGATCGGTTATATCCCGCGGCTGGAAATCACGGTCCGGGGAAGCGGAATGCCGTCCGCAATGGGTCCCGCGGGGACCGGGCCGTTCTACACAGACGGTATGATCAGCATGCAGGCCCTGTTGTACCGGGGCAGGGGACGTGTCCCGTCGATCGGTGCTGGTTTCCAGGACATGTACGGCTTCATGATCTTCAATGCCCTTTACGGCGTTGTGACATGGTCTGTGCCCGCGGAACACGGGAATGCGGTGATTACGGGAGGATGGGCAGTAGACTGGTATGACAGGAACCGTGGCACTGCGGACGTCAACTACATTGTCCCTCACGTCATCAACGGGTTCTTTGCGGGTGGTGCGTACCCCATCCGGAAGTGGGTGGACGGCATCGCAGAGTACGACTCGCGATCTCTGAACGTCGGGATGCGATTTCACCCCGTTTCGTGGTGTACTCTCGATCTTGCTGCCGTCCGGTGGGGGCTTGACAGGATGGCGCGCGGTCAGGTCGCCGGTTTTACGGCACATTTGTGCTTTAGCGGGCACCTGTAGCGGAGTCTTTCGCGGAGCAGCAGGTCGTGTTTCAGGGTTCCTTCTTCGCGGGCAACGGGGGAGTCGGACCCGGTTTGAGGGAGCAACGCGATAATGCACGATGAGAAGAAAGACTTCCGCGTCTACGTGGATGTCGTCTACCGGAAAAAATGGCTGATTCTCTTCATCTTTCTCATCGTGTTTCTGACCACGCTTTATTTCGTGCGCAGGCAAGCGCCGTCCTACACCTCCTCTTCCTCCATTTATATCGAAAGTGGTAATCCCAACGCGATGGCCCTGACGGTGTCTTCTGACGCACAGGGAAAACGTCCGATCGAGTTTTTCATGGGCATCCTCGAAAGCCGAAGTTTCCGCGAATCCGTTCGCGATGCGGTACGCGGTCACGCGATTTCGCGAGGGATGCCACCCATTCAGGCGACGGACTTGAGCGCGAAGGCGATTGAATCCCTTCAGGTGAAGCGCAGCAAAAACGAGGGGTTTTATACACTCACCGCGGAGTCAGAGTCCCCTGATATCGCATATGCCACGGACAGCCTCACGGTCGGGCTTTTTATCGAACGGTGCATCCTGTACGCCCGGCAACAGACAAGCGGGATGACGGCGTTCGTAGCAATGCAGTTCGACTCCGCGCGTGCTCGCTTGGAACGCGCAGAGGATAACCTCCAGGCGTTTCGCAAACAGCACAATCTCATTCAGGTTGGCGGCGATCCCGCAACAGATCCGAGCCTGCCTATAGACTACGTCCGCCTCGTCGAAGGGTACTATGACGCCCGGCAGGAGCGCCAGACGGCGCAGGCCGCTCTCGAGGCTGCGGAAGAAGCATCCCGTCTTCTCCGCATCAATCTCGACACACTGGCGACTGACAAGCTGCGACGAGCCCTCCCCGCGCTCGATCTGGCGGAAGCGGAGGAGCGTACCCGCAAGGCACGAACCGACCTCCAGCTCAAAGAGCTCCAGGAACAGAGCTTTCTTTCCCAGTTGCAGGCATACGAAGCCTCCCATCCCGGGCTTTCCGACGTAAGCATTGGGTA
>JAKPPK010000392.1 GCA_029547385.1 Candidatus Latescibacterota bacterium | reverse complement strand
GGTGACCTGATCCGCGTCGGCCGCGTCGGTTTTCGGCACGCCATTCAGAACGACGCTGTTGGGGACGTAGTCCGTTTCGAACGGCACCGTATCCGAGATGATGAGGAAGGTCGCCGCGTCGGTGCCGTTGTTGCCGTACGTGACGGTGTAAACGAGCGTATCTCCCGGCGCGGCAGTGGCCTTGTCCACCGTTTTTGAGCAGGTTGCTATGGGCTGGGATGTTACCGTGATCGTCGCGGTCACAAGCTTCGAAAGCCCCGTCATAGCGCCCGTGTTATATGTTATCCAGCCTTTGTTCAGAATCTCCGTCTGGTTCGCGATCGGGCTCTTGACGACCCCGCGGAACGTGAACGTCGCGGAGGCCCCCGCTGCCAGCGTCCCCACATTCCACTGAAGTGCCGGATTCGTCGCCGCCGGCGTCGGCGTGGCGGAATTGGGAACGTAGTTGAGGTACGTGGAGACCGTGTCCTTCAGCACGACACTGGTGGCGGTCCCGCCGCCGGTGTTCTGAATCACGATCGTATACAGCAGTGTGTCAGCGGGCAGCGTAAGCCCGCCGTTGAGGTCGGAAACCGACTTCGTTGACGTGTTGAGGACGGCGATCGCGCTGCACGTATTGGTGAACTTGGCAATGAGGTACGCCGTGCCGGCCGGGTTGCTTGTCGAATACGTGGTGTTGCCCTGTTTGTCACGCGCGACCGCGCGGATCAGGAAATTGCCGGCGGACATCTGCGACACATCCCAGACATACCGGAATTGCCCGATCCCCGTGCGGGTCCCCGCGCCGATACGGGTCCACGTCTGGCCGGGGTCGTTCTCACCCCAGTCGCCGTTGTAATCGTAGTAATACTCGAACCATACGGAGTCTATTGTGTCCGTCGTCAGCCCGCCGACCACGGTCAGGACGTCCGACACCCTCGCTTTGAGCGTATCAGGGGAAGGGCAGCCCGTCTGGGTAAGCTCGGCGATGATCGGCGCATCGATTCGGCCGCCGTACCCGTTGTAGATGTCGCCGCCCGGCAGCGGAACATCCGCGAGAGCGAAGTCCCCGCTGTAAAGCAGGTCCTTCTGGGTGGGATCGGAGTTGCTCGCGCTCGTGGTGGCTGAAATGGAGAAGAAGCTTGAACCGGTCAGCAACGGGCCTCCATTGGCCCTGCCGTCGAAGGCCTCAAGCGGTACCTGCACGTCAATCCAGTACTCACTTTTCTGACTGCCGACCGGTTTCGTTCTATCAATCTGCACGACCCGCGTTCTGCCGAAATCCCAGACGTACGCGTCGGGATCGGTATCCCACGTTGAGCTGCTTCCCGAGGCGCCGTCCACTCCATCGCTCGGTCCCGCGCAATCCTGTCGCCAGACGCCGACCTGGTTCATGTCGAACTTCTGGCTGTTCACGTTCTCGTAAATGATGACGATGTCGTCCGGTTGGTTTCCGGAGCTGGTGCCGTCGAGGAAAACGACGAACTCCTTCCACCCGTCGCCGTCGATGTCCATCAGCACGTTCCACGTGGCGGAGGTGAACGGCTGCCCGCTTCCTGTCAGGGCTGTGGGTGGCCCGCCGACGCGAAAGCGGAAGTAAAGGATGGTGCCGTTCCCGTAGTAGTAAAACGAGGGCTGGTCGTACAGCGGACCGGAAGTGAAATCGTTGGCGCCTTGCGGCGAAGCACCTTTGGAACCGTCGGTTTGACCGGTCTTGTCCGCTTCCGGCACGCCGAGGCGCGTATACGCGCTCGTGGCCAACACGCTGGGCCAGGTTGTGGGGTACGTGTACCCCGTGGGGTCGCGGTAGTTCTGGAGGGCCGCCGGTACGGCGGAGGCAGCGACGAGGAGGACGGCGACAAGTGCCGGGAAAAGCGGAAATCGCCTACGCGTCGAGGGAACGCGTACGGAACGCGGAAACAGTATCTCAGACGACGGCAATGCCTACGGCCCTCCGGACATTGTCTCGCACACGCGTTGCACAGACGCCACTGCTGTGGCAGCGCCCGCCACGGGAGCAGGCCTCTCCGGCCCTTGTCGGAGCCGGCGAATCGAAAGCGTTCATACCTAAATGTACCAAAAGGTCAACCCCTCTAGTGCAAGAGCTCCGTACTTCGTTCGCCACGCAAGACATTGTGAACGCCGGAAAACCAAGCAAATTAAGTACCGGAAGAACGGCACTGCCTTCTTGCCGTTCCAGACGGGATTTGTGGCACGCAGCCGTTTCGTGAAAACCCCCGAAGTGTCTCAAAATGAGAAAAGTGTTAAGAACGTCACACTTCCGTGAGACAGAAAATTCCTCGCGGCGCCAAACCCCGCGGGAAACACCGGAACCCGTTCAGTGCAACCGGGTGCGGCAAAAAGCGCAGGAGGGTTCGCGTCGTTTCCGGCTTTTGATTACCTTTACTTTTCTTTGAACCATCCAGAACCGCTCCGTGGTTCCCCGACCGCGCTATACCGCGGGATTCAACCGGCGTCGGGTACGGTCTGGCTGACGCAAAAGGATGACCTCTTGGTTCCTCCTGGAAGGCAGTATCATTTCTCTTACCTGCCGTGCGCAAAACCGTCGTGAGGATTATGCCGTATGACAACACGGAAAACGCTGAATCACGTGGTGGTGGCGGTAAAACAGGTGCCCGACACGACGCAGGTGAAGGTGGACCCGGCAACGGGTACGCTGATCCGCGAAGGCGTGCCCTTCATCATGAACCCGTTCGACACCCACGCGGTGGAGGAGGCGCTTCGCCTGAAAGACCGCTTCGGCTGCCTCGTGACCGCGGTGACAATGGGTCCACCCAACGCGGCGGCCACCCTGCGGAAGTGCCTCGCGCTGGGCGTGGATGATGTGGTGCTGGTGTCTGACCGCGTGTTTGGCGGCGCCGATACGCTGGCGACGAGCTACGTGCTGTCAGAAGTGATCCGCCGGGTGGAGAAGGAACAGGGACGCGTGGATCTCGTCATCTGCGGCAAACAGACGATTGACGGCGATACCGCGCAGGTGGGCCCCGGCATCGCCGTCCGCCTGAACTACTGCCTGCTTACGCTGGTGGACAGGATTCTGGACATCAGCGGCGCGGAGCGAACCATCACGGTGCGCAGGAAACTTGAAGGCCGCCGGGAGGTGGTGCGCGCTCTGATGCCCGCCTGTTTGACGCTGGTGCGCGAGGTCAACGAGCCCCGCTACCCGAAAGTGCCGAACCGCCTGATGGCGGAAACGGCCGAGATTCCCGTGTGGGATAACCAGTTCCTCCAGCTCAGCCTCTCGCGGGTGGGGTTGAAAGGCTCGCCGACGCACGTGAAGAAGATTTTTGCGCCGGAGCGCGCCCGTGGTGAAATACTGGGGGATGCGGAAAACGATCCGGAAGGCGCGGTCGCCCTCCTGATAAGACGACTGATTGAAAAGGACCTGATTTCCGTCGGGCGATAGGCCGCAGGATGTTGCTGCCGGCCAACCCGTAACAAGGAGAGATTCCGCGGTGCCCGAGAAAAGCAGTCTGGGTGAACCCAAACGTCCGAAACGGCCCAGAGGACGCGCGCGTCTTCTGGAGGGCAAATGCATCGCGTGCGGCGCGCTCTGCCAGGCGGAATGCCCGGCCGACGCAATCGAGATGAACGACCGGGGAGAACCCATCATCATCCTCGAGAACTGCATCGGCTGCAAAAAATGCGTGAAAGTGTGCCCGGCTTCCGCCCTGGAGATGTTCTTCACGCCGGAGGAAGAAGCGGTTCTTGCCGAGCTTGCGCGGCTCGGTTTCGCGAAAGAAGCGCCCGAGAAGGAGGGGCCGGTTCCCAAAGTGGACCAGAGCTACCGTGGCGTGTGGGTGTTCGTGGAGCAGCAGAACGGACGCGCGGCGGCGGTAAGCTGGGAACTGCTCGGCGCCGGCGCCAAACTCGCCGCCGACCTCGAGGTGGACCTCTGCGCGTATGTGCTGGGGCATGAAATCGGCCATCTCGCCGACGAGGCGTTCGCATACGGCGCGAAGAAGGTCTACCTCGTTGACGATCCGATTCTGAAGAACTACCGTACGGAACCCTACCTCAAAGCGTCGTCCGATCTCATACGCAAATACAAGCCGGAAGTGGTACTGATGGGCGCCACAGGGCTCGGAAGGGACCTCGCCGGAGCAGTCGCCACCGATCTGCACACCGGCCTGACGGCGGACTGCACCGGGCTCGCCATCGACAAGGCTGGCAGGCTTCTGGAACAGACGCGGCCTGCGTTCGGCGGCAACATCATGGCCACCATTCTGACGGAGCGGCACCGCCCCCAGATGGCAACGGTTCGCCCGCACGTCATGCCGAAACCGGAACCGGTGAGCGGCGCGCACGGCGCAATTGTCGTGGAACCTCTGGACATGTCCGAGGACGACATTCGCGTCAAAGTGCTCGAAGTGCGGGAAGATGAGGGCGCCGCCAATCGTGTTGACATCGCGGGCGCGGAGGTTCTGGTCTCCGGCGGCCGCGGAATGCAGGGGCCGGAGAATTACCGCCTGCTTCAGGAACTGGCGGACGTTCTGGGCGGAACGGTGGCCTCCTCCCGTGCCGCCGTCGACGCGGGCTGGATGCCCTACGAGCGACAGGTCGGGCAAACGGGAAAAACGGTGCGGCCGAAGATATACATCGCGTGCGGCATCTCCGGCGCGATCCAGCACCTGGTGGGCATGCAGGATGCTGACCTGATCATCGCGATCAACCGGGATAAGGACGCCCCGATTTTCGAAGTGGCGCACTTCGGCCTGGTCGGTGATCTCTTCCAGATCGTGCCTCTTCTTACGAAGAGGTTCCGCGAAATGGCAGGCAAACCGTCCGACTCCGGCAACGAGAAAGGCTGACGAGCATGTCTCAGACAGAGAATGTGATCTTTGCGGTTGTTCTGGCGATAGCGGTAGCCGCATTTCTGCAGTCGGCCTGGCGGCTGGTGTCGTTCATCCGGCTGGGGAAACCGGACGGCAGGTTATCGGGAGAACTGGTCCGGCGTTTCTGGACCATGCTGGTGTACGCGTTCTGGCAACGGCGGGTGAGGAAGGAACCGTACGGCTGGAACCACTTTTTCCTGTTCTGGGGGTTCATCATCCTCTTCCTGGCAAACGGGGAGTTCGTGATTGCCGGGCTTTTCCCGTCACTAACCTTTGAACTGCTCGGGGAACGTATCTACGGGGTGCTCCTTTTCCTGTTTGACGTCGTCAGCATGATTGTGCTGGTCAACGTTGCCATCGCGTTCTTCCGGCGGCTGGTGCTGAAACCGGCGCACATCGAGTATAACAGCCGGGACGGGTATCTCATTCTGAGCCTCATCGGGGCGCTGATGCTGGCGTTTTTCTGCCTGTATGGCTCGGAATTCGCGTCCGGGACGATGAGTGTGGCGGGCGTCATGCCGTTCACGGAGACGATCTTCGCGCCGCTGATGGGCAGCCTGTTCGGCAGTGCGGCGCCGATTGCCGCGCGCGTATTCTGGTGGCTGCACGGGCTGATCGTTCTGAGCTTTTTGAACTACCTGCCGTACAGCAAGCACATGCACATCCTCACCGCGATCCCGAACTGCTACGCGCGGTCGTTTGAATATCCGGCGACGGTGCCGCGCGAGGAGTTCAAACCGGGCGCGCAGTTTGGCGTGTCGGTGGTGGACGAGTTCTCGTGGAAAGACTTGCTTGACTTCACCGCATGCACCGAATGCGGACGCTGCAACCAGAACTGCCCGGCGACCAGCACCGGGAAGCCTCTCAACCCGCGCCTTCTGGTGCACGACGGGAAGGTGAATCTGCTGACAAACGGGCCGAAGCTTCTGCAGGGGAACCGCTCGGCGAATCTGCTGCCCTTGATCGGCACAACAGACGAACACGAGGGGACTGTGGGCGAGGACGCTCTGTGGGCGTGCACCACGTGCGGCGCCTGTATGACGAACTGCCCGGTGTTCATCGAGCATGTTCCCAAGATCATCAAGATGCGCCGGCATCTGGTGGAGAATGAGGCCCGCTTCCCGCACGAATTGAGTGTCTTTTTCGAGTCCGTCGAGCAGCGATCGAATCCTTGGGGCATCACGCCGGGAGACCGCGCGAAATGGGCGCGTGATCTGTCGGTGCCGCTGATGTCGGACGCAAAATGCGACACGCTGTTTTTCGTGGGATGCGCCGGGGCGTTCGACGCGCGGAACAAGAAGGTGGCGACTGCGGTGGTGCGCGCGCTTAAGGCGGCAGGCGTTGAGTTTGCGATCCTCGGGACGGAGGAAAAATGCTGCGGGGATTCCGTCCGCCGGCTTGGCAACGAGTATCTGTTTGAACGGATGGCGAAGGCGAACGTCGAGCTGTTCAAGAAATACGACGTAAGAAGAATCATAACCTATTGCCCGCATTGCTACACTACACTGAAGCACGACTATCGGCAGTTCGGGATGGAGACGCAGGTTGTGCACCACTCCGAATTCCTGCATGAACTGCTTGAGACGGGGCGCCTGAAGCTGGACGGGAACAAACCGGCCGTGGACGGGAAGGTTCTGTACCACGATTCGTGTTACCTCGGACGGTACAACGGGTTGTACGAGGAGCCGAGGGAAGTGGTGCAGCGGGTGACGGGGCGGGCACCGCTGGAGATGGACCGCCGGCTAGAAAAGAGCTTCTGCTGCGGCGCGGGCGGGGGAAGGATGTGGATGGAAGAGGAGCCGGAACACCGCATCAACGCGAACCGGGTGCGGGAAGCGCTGGGGAAAGACGCGGATGTGATTGCCGTGGCGTGCCCCTATTGCATGACGATGTTCGACGACGGCATCAAAGATGAGCGCGCGGAGGGGCGCGTGAAGGTGATGGATATTGCGGAGCTGGTGGCGGCGCGGCTGCCGGGGTGATGAGGGGGGCGTGCGGTGCCTCTCCCCGATGAGTTACGAGCTTTTCGTGCGTCTGCCACGACTGCAGCGTCTTTTCCTTTGGAGTTCCTGAGTTTGATCGCGGCGAGCGGCAGCTTCTGTGACTGATTCGATGCAGCTCGTCAGGCGGAGTTCATTCGCCGGCGCTCAATCAGGGCAATCGTGGGATCGGGACGGGAATAATCAGAAACATGACAGAACAAGACAAGAACAGGACGGAATAAGACAAGTGCTTCATTTACAGCCTCTTCCACCTTGTACCCCTGCCATGCCTGGGACAAACTGCCAAGCCAGACGCCCCGCGACGCGCCCTTGCCGGAAGAGGTACGTGGTGCACAGGTTACCCGAGAACCGCCGAGCGGCGTGTCGTGTTCAGCGAACGGCACTCACGGTGTCAGGTCTCGGGGAGCGACGCACGGTAGGACGAAACGTGCACGCTCTCTGCGGAGCATATCAAACGGCGTCATGAAACGCAGACCGAGGCTGATACACGCGTTTGGAATCTTGATCGTCCTAATGGAGGTTCCTGGCTTTTCGTGGGTCACCACAACGTGCCCGTCGGCCAAAGCGTGTGCCATGAGAAAGAAGTCGGCCACTTGGAGAAACGTGTGGACCGCCGCCGGGTGGTATTGCTGGTTTTTCGCCCAATCGCTCACCCTGCCGAACTGAGCCGCCACGTGCTGGTCTGTTTCCCGAACGAGACACGCCCCATTCAGTGCCATCCAGTCAGTGAGTTCGTCTCCACCTGCTGCGATCTCATCAGCCACCTTGTCGATCGTGAACACTCGACCCAGGGAGTTCTGCGCGGTTAACCATTCCCAGAACGCAGGACAGAAGTCCAGCCCGTAGTGAAGGTTCTTGGCCTGGATGAACACGTTCGCATCAAGAAGGTATGTCACCCGGTAACCCCCAACTCGCGCGCCGCGTTATAAAGAGCGCCCATTTTGCGGAATCCCAGCAAGCGCAGGGCGTCGCGGAACAGCGTCTGGCCCTCAAGGGTGCTGGCCAACAGGGCGCAGGCGAACTTCCGGCCGGCGCGAGTGGCAAGCGTACGGTAGAAATCACCACCGCGCGTCACGTGCCGGTCCAGTTCACGCACTCTGGCCAGTTCCCCGCGGTAGGCGTCCCAAAGCATCGTCTCATCGATGTAACGTCCATCGAACAGGCGACGAAGCGCCACAAGCGAACTGACTTTGAACACGCGAGCGAGCCGCTGGATCGATTCTTGCAGAGGTTCCCCACCGCGAAACTGGGTGCGCAGCTCCTCCATTGGCACCAGCAGTTCCGCAGCGACCTCGTTGCACCAACGTTCTGTACGCTGGCGTGGCACTTGCCCTGCTGTGACATCGGACACCCCGCTCTCACCTAGCCAGATGTGCGCGAGTTCGTGCGCCAATGTGAACATCAGGGCTGCCTTGCTGTCCGCAGCATTGAGAAACACCAATGGAGCGTACTCATCCGCCAGAGCGAAACCACGAAACTCCTCGACTTGGAGCTTTCGTCGGTTGTTGTTGCCCACGATGGAGCTCGACATCACCAGCACACCAGCATCTTCGGCGTTGGCGACTAACTCCCGCAGGGCGGCGGTCCAAGTGGGGATCTCCGCCCGTTCCTCAACAGAGATTGCGAGGGTACTCCGCATTTCTTCGGCTACGTCGACTGGATTGTCTTCGATACCTGCGCTACCCACGAAACTCAACGCGGGCAAGCCTGCTAAGCGCGCGTAATCCCTGTACCATTCCTGGCGCTGCTGACAAAGGTAGAGTGTATCCAAGAGATTCGGGCTGGCGCGCGCGGTCTCCCGGCCCGCAATCGACCGGAAATCTGCAACCGGCAAGGGTTCATCAGGTGGATCAGGCAGAAACAGGTACCCGAACGGAACGTGAACTGCGCTGGCGAAGGCTTCCAGTTGCCTCAACGTGGGCTGGAGTTCGCCGCTTTCCCATTTAGGCAGTTTCGGGAAACTTGCAGCCAACGCGTACCTGTCGAGGCCCGCGCGTTCACGCGCCCAGACGAACAGTTCAGGTTTGACACAGATGCGGTCCATACAAATCAATCTAACAATTTCTCCCCGTCCTTCACCCCTATCTCCGGCGGACCGGCTTCGGCGGCGGTGCCTCGTCTTCCACGACAGACTCAACGAAACTGCCGCTCATACCCTCACCAGCCCCGGTTTGAGTCCGAGTTGATCCCGAAAATCTGCCGGGATATCGTTCCAGTGCTCAACCAGTAAGTCAACGAGCTGGCGACCATTGACGAGGCCGATGCGAGGGAACCCGGTTTGTAGCGCCACGTCGGCGGCAGATGTCTGGAAGTCCGCAGTAGTGATAAACGCGCCCTGGCCGTTTGACGGAATCGAAGCGCGCAACTGCTTGACGACACTGGCGGAAACCTTCGAGCCGAGTTTGTACCGCTTTGCCTGCACGAATATCTTGATTTTCGCCAGATTGGCGACATTGAGCTCCCCCGTGGCGTCCACCCCGCCGTCGCCGGTTTTTCCAGTGACTTCGGAGCCGTCGAAGCCCAGCGCGGTAAGCAGGTGTCCCACCAGTATTTCGAATTCCTTGTCGTCGAGCTGGAGCACTCGCTCGAGTACGGCGCGATAAGGGTCATATGCGGTTGCGGTCTGTTGGGTGGGGCTGCCGATGGCTGCCAGAAACTCCTCGCGCTGCGACACCGCAAACACCGTGAGGGAGGAGCGGATCGTGTTCTGCAACGGCACCGAAAGGCCACTGCGCTTGAGCGTTCCCGGTGCCCACTCTACGCGCCGGCGGTGCCTGTAAGGGCAGCCATCGTCACCGGTCGCAAAGAAGTAGGAGGGATCGGGTGCGAGCCGACCGTAGTGCAGCTCTTCGGTGTCCGCGGCCGGCGTGATCACGTAATCTCCGGCCTTCATTTCGAGGATGAAGCGCGCTACCTGGCCCACGTAGTTGCCGATGACGATGGGGCTGCTCACGTCCGGGTACGCGGCCCGCATGATCGAGTAGAGTTCTTCGCGTGTTCGCACCGCGGACAGGTCGTGTGCGACCTCACACCAGCCGATAGCGACGTAGGAACCGCGCAGAAAGTGCCCGGCGTATTCGCCAGCATTCGCGCGCACACACCATACGGCAGTCATCACACCACCTCCCCCACAGACCGCCCCGTACCTTTCACCCCTGCCTGAGCGAAGCATTCGCAGAACGCGGCAGGCAGCCTTATCTGCCCCGAAATCAACTTCGGCAGCAACGTGTCGCGCAGCGCGGCGAGGGTGCGGGATTCTGTTTCCACATAGTTTGCGCCGCATGAGAGACTCGCAGGCATGGTCTCGAAGGAGGCAGTCCGCGCGGCCAGAGGCACCACTTGGTTGTTCATGCATGCTGGGTTGTGGTTCAGGCCGGACGCGGCGGAATGCGTACCGAGGGAGGCGAAACCCTGGTTTTTGAGGGCCTCAAAATGACCGGAGACGCGAGGCGGCAGCCGAAGGTCCCACCTTTCCGCCTCGGCGCAAACCGGGTCAAAACCCCCGTGCGACGACACCAAGAACGCCCGAATCGAAATCCCCCTCGTTTTGTTCGTGCGCGTCTTGTCGGCGTGGTCGTAGGATTCAATCGAGCGGGAACCGGGGGACTTCTTCCGTGCCATCAGGGGTCTCCTCGCTGGTGCGTTTTCCATACGGTTAGATAGTACGCAATCCCGCGTTCAAATCAACCCGATGGGCGGTGCGCTCCGAGAAACAGGGGAGCCGTTGGAGGGACAAGCGGGGTGTTGTGCTGGACGAAGGGAATTAGTGCGCGGGAGTGTAGTGGTGAGTGCCCCGGTCGGGACTCGAACCCGAACGGCTTTGGGCCAGCGGATTTTAAGTCCGCAGCGTCTACCAGTTTCGCCACCGGGGCGGTTGCGAAAAGCTCAGAAAAACACCTTGAAGAGCTTGAGAATCCCCTGTTTCCACGGGGCGCGGTGACTGATTCCGGTCACGTTTTCGAATTCGCTCAGGTGCTCGAGGTACCATTCGAAATTTCGCACAAGCGCCTGCTTGTTTGAAAACCGTGGTGAAAAACCGAGAACGCGTTCTGCTTTCTCGATGGAGACGAAGGAGTCGGTTGCCGCGGTTTCGTACACCCACTTGTACAGGGGAGACAGGTGGAGCATCTCCAGAAACCGGAGGGTCCATATCACCGGTGCGGCCGGGAATCCGATGATTCGCTTCCCGAAACCCGCCCGATCGAGCACGGCCTGGTAATCCTCCCGCATGGTGGTGAACTCCCTGGCGCCGATGTTGAACACGTCGTTCACCTTTGCCGGGTCGCCGGTCATACACAGGTAGATCGCCTCGCACAGGTCTTCCACGTCGAGGAGCTGGTACCTGTTCCTGCCGTTTCCGATCATCGGGAAGTTTTTGCCGTCTTTTGCCCATTCGTAGAAGAGCGCGAACACGCCGAGGCGTTCCGGGCCGACGAATGATTTGGGGCGGATGATCGGTATGCACATGCCCTTCTTGCGGTACTGCAGACACACTCTTTCCGCTTCAACTTTCGCTATGCCGTAGGGGCCGACGCCTTCCAGGGGATCATCTTCGCGGAGCGGGTGATGGTCAGGTATGCCGTAAACCGCGGTGGAAGAGACGTGGACAACCCGTTGGATGCCGTTCTGATGGGCGGCTTCCAGAACGTTTGTGGTTCCGTCAATATCGGTCGAGAGGATGTCTTTTTCTGAGTACAGGGGGAGAGCGGCGGCGCAGTGGACGACGATGGAAGAGTCGGCCATCGCGGCTTTCAACGTGTCGAAGTCGCGAATGTCGCCCGTAACGACAGTGACCTGGTCGCGTTCGGGGTACGTGAAATCCGCTTTGTCATACGAAATGATCCCGAAACCCTTCGGGAGCAAGTAGCGGATCAGGTTAATCCCGAGAAAACCTGCGCCTCCGGTGATGAATACGCGTGGGGCTGTGGGTTCCGTCATGCTTCGTTCCGTCTGGCGGGTGTGATGTGCGGTGCGTGGATATCCGGACAGTTGTTCGTGCTCAGAATCGAATTCAGAACTGAAATATCGGCCCGCGGGCTTTCGTTTGGCAACGGAATGGCACCGGTGGAACGCACCGGGTGAGGCCGGTATCTTTGGAAGGAAATACCCATGCGTGCTTTTGAGACACAGGGAGGAAGAAATGGCCCATCCACCAGTCCTTGAACGATGCTGTTATTCGGATGTACAGTCACTCGAATACGAAGTTGCGGTTCTACCGATTGGCGCGACCGAGCCCCACGGCAAACACCTCCCCTACGGCCAGGATTTCCTGTCTGTGAAGGCGATTGCGGAGGAGGCGTGTCGAAGGGCCAACGATGGCGGGGCGCGAACTATTGCGTTGCCGACAATCCCGTACGGTGTGGATACGAACCAGCTCGGTTTCCCGTTCGCGATGAGTCTTTATCAGAAAACGTTGAATGTCATCGTGGACGATCTCATCGAGTCCCTCGTCTGCCATGGTGTTCCAAAGCTCGTGATTCTTAACGGGCACGGCGGGAACGAGTTCAAAAGCTATCTGCGCGAGCAATGCCGCAATCCCCGGATGTTCGTGTGCAGCATCAACTGGTGGACGGTGGCTGAGGACGCGTACAAGGATATCTTCACGCACCGTGATGACCATTCAGGAGAGATGGAAACGAGCGTAGCCCTGCACCTTATGCCTGAGCTTGTCCATCTGGAGCGCGCGGGAGATGGATCCACGCGAGAGACGGACTTCGAAGGGATGAACTCCGGCTGGGTTCAGATCGCCCGTCCCTGGCACCTGTTCACGAAGGATTCAGCCTCGGGAGACCCTCATCTTGCCACGGCAGAAAAGGGCGTTCGGTACGCGGAGATATGTATCTCGCGAATTGCGGGTTTCCTGTCGCAGCTTTCGGCTACCCCGCGTGACGACCGGTTTCCTTACTCGCGGGCATTCGCGACGGAGGGAAGGTAGAGAGGGGTCAGAATACGACCAGCGAAGCCGTGACGGCGAGAAACCCGGCGCGAAACTTCCGTCCGTCGGCGTTCATGTCAAACGCGTTGAACCGGATGTACGTTGCTCGCAGATCAACGCCCCAGGAGCCGCTGATTTCGTGCACGTAGCCGATACCGGCGTAGTATCCGAGCGCCGGCTCGCCGTTCTGTGATGCCGCGCCCTTGTCGAGACTCAGCGTTGTGGAGAAAGAGCCGATTCCCCCTCGCAGATACGGTCCGCTGTTTGACCAGCCACGGCGGGGGTGGAGCCTGACACCTCCTTCGGCGCCTATGATGTCGAGGCCGCTGACGATTTCGCGATCCGCACGCAGGGTGTCGGCTTTTCCCGAGAGGTGATACCGCAGCGCGCCCTCGATATCTATCCACGGTGCGGCTTCCCAGCCGAATTGCGCTTCAAAACCGTACCCTCCACGGAATTTGACGGTATCCAACCCTGTCGAGTAGTTGGAAACGACGGTCGTATTGATGTGCGGAGACATACCACCGCCGAGGCCGACATAAGAGACCGCGCCCGCCAGCCCCGGAAGAAGCAACAGCGCGACGCCGAACACGCAGGAGAAACAGCGAGGGGATAGTCTGCCGAAAACCACGCTCCGATCCTTTCCAAGGTTGCCAGCGCAAGGGAGACAATAACAAAATGACGCACTGCCGTGGCGCGTTTACAACGGCGCACGGTTGCGGTTCCCCGGTGAAGCTCGTACGCTTGGTATGATTTCTGGAGCACCTCCGCATGTTTCGAAAACTGCTTTGCGTCGCCTGCGCAGTTGCCGTCACCGGGTGTGGAAACACACGCCGGACCACGGTCGTCGGCGCAGCATCCGCGCTCTCTTATACGCTGTCCGCGGCGAAACCGGAAGGCGGTTTCGGTCCGGTCTTTCAGCCTTACCGCGGGGTGCACTGGACGTTCTTCGGACTGGCGATTCTCCGGACCGCAGGCGCTCCAATTCCGAATCGCGTCGAAACGGCATCGTTTCTTCGAGAACAACCCGCCGGGCCGCAGCTTTCGGAACCGGATTTTCAGCGCGTGCTTGCGCTCCACATGCTGGGATTCGTTTCCGATGACAGCACCATCTCCGGTTTGAAAGCAACGCAGGGACTCGACGGCGGGTGGAACGGCAGCATCGGCGCAACATATCGCGCGATAGAACTCCTGACCACCCTGGGCGCGAAACCTGTCTTTCCCGAAAAGGCAGCGCAGTTCTTCGTCGACAGGCTTTCTCAGGACGGCTTTTTCCGGGAAATTCCCCGGCCGGGAACGAGATCGGACAGTTTGCGAATCGCTTCGCTTCGAAACGATTCAACGAGCGAAGGCTCGGCCTTATTGTGGACGGAACATATCTGGAATACCTATTGTGCGGTTCAAACGCTGACGAAGCTCGGTTACGAGGTACCCTGGCGCTCACGGGTCAGAACGTGGCTGCAGTCCTGCCAGAACCAGGATGGGGGATTCTCGTTCCTTCCCGCATCACAAGTGACCCAGTCGAGTGATGTTTGGTACACGTGGCTTGCGATTGATGCTCTCCGCGCGCTGGGGGCCGTTCCGGCTGACAGCCTCGGAGCAGTGGCATTCATCAACGCATGCCAGAACGCGGACGGGGGGTTCGGGGATCGGCCGGGAAGGCAATCCAGGCTGGAATCGACGTACTATGCGATTGCGGCGCTGAATTCACTTTGTGGAGGAGTTGAAGCCGGCCTCAAGGAGAAGGTGCGCGTTCAGCCGCCGCTGATTCGGCGTGATGGAAACCGGGATAACTCGGCCAATTATCTGTACGTGCCTTCCGTGGATCGGGTACCGTCGCGGGGGTTCAGGTCTCTTCAGGGGCGTGGCTTGCCTCTGTTGGCTACGGGCGATGACATTGTATCGACGGATTCCGTGCGCGGGGAAAGAGCGGCTGGCGCAAACGGCGCGCAGGTTCCAGGGCTCGTTGAGACGTTTCCGCGATCTGTCATCGTTCGACTTCCGGGGAACGTGCGGGCCGGTTGCTGTGTCTCGTTCCGGATCGGAACCGCGCAGAAATCCGTTTTGATGGGACTTCTGCGCGATTCTGAGAGTAAGTGGGCCGCGGGAACGGCTCCAACGGGAATCCCCTGGGAAGTGTTTCTGGAGCGATACGTGAAGCCGTTCGTTACCCGAGGCGCACTGCCGGTCCTGCAGATCGAACCGGGGGATCAGGCGGGGATCTACGCGCTCACGGAGGCCGTAGGGACGGGATTATCCAGTGATGTTGCAGTGGCAGCGGCTCTAGATGATGGGACCGACCTTGCGCGGACTTGTCCCAGAATTGAACGGTTGAATGGTCTCGTGCCGTTCACTGTTGCGTTAGGCGGCGTTTCTCGGGAAGAGAACGCTCGGACCCTCTGGCTCGGAAACAAACCCGACTCGGAAGGTTTTCTTGAAGCTTTGAAGAATGGCCGCGCCGTGTGCGCGGTTCGGACAGGTGATTCACCCACGGGTGTGGTTTTCTACGGAGATCCCGGCGCAATCGCATTTGCGGCTGCGCATCCGCAGGCATGGGCCTGGTGGGATATGCCGGCGCATCTGCGCACAACGCATTCCAGCGTCCGTTAATGTAGGTGGTTGGTTGTCGTACGCGTGTTACACTCTGGAGGAAACAAATGAAAAAGGTTCGAATCGGGTTCATCGGTTGTGGAGGTGTGTCAAACGGGCATGCCTATCGCATAGCGGGAATGCCGGACGCTCAGATTGTTGCGCTGTGCGACACCAACGAAGCCACGCTGAAAACGTTCAAAGAACGCCACCCTGAACTGGCGAAAACCCCGACGTTTGGCGACTGGCGCAAGATGCTGGAAGCAGTGAAGTTGGACGCTATCGAGATTCACACACCTCACACGCTGCATTTTGAACAGATCATGGCGGGTCTCGACCACGGGCTTCACGTTTTGACGGAAAAGCCCATGGTCTGCAAAACGGAGCATGCTCGAGCGGTTGTGAAAAAGGCCAAGGAAACGGGTCTGAAAGTTCAGGTCAGTTATCAGCGGCATTTCGATCGAGGTTTTCGATTCGCCAAAGAGCTGATTGCAGAGGGCAAGCTGGGAAAGATCCAGTTTGTTGCGGCCCAGCAATCCCAGGAATGGAAGAGGGCAACGGCCGGCAGTTGGAGACAGATTCCCGAGCTTTCGGGTGGCGGCCAATTGAACGATTCTGGAAGCCATCTGGTAGACATTGTGCTGTGGGTTACCGGTCTGGTTCCTGAGAAGGTCACGGCGGTGATCGACAACTGCGGCACCCCGGTGGACATCAACTCGGCGGTGAGCGTGCAGTTCAAGGGCGGTGCCCAGGGCACCTTCAGCATTGTGGGAGAAGGGCTGCGCTGGTGGGAAGACGTGACGATCTGGGGCGAAAAAGGCATCATCGCATTCCGCAACGGTTTCCCGACGATGTACGTGAGTGAAGACGGGGAGGTCCATCTCCCGCAGAGAATGCCGGGCGGAACGGATCCGGACCGCAATTTCGTGGATGCGATTCTGGGGAAGGCGGAACTGGAATCCCCGGCTGAGTGCGGGCTGCGGGTGATTCAGTTGACGGAAGCAGCGTGGGAATCGGCGGCTCTCGGCAAGGCCGTCAAAGTGAAGCGTTGATTGACCTTCGGTGCGTTCCGGGCCCGCGCGATGGCGTACCGCTGCCGCGCGGGCTTCAATTTTCCTCCCTCCTTTTGCGCACCACCGGCGAACCCAGGGCATTGACACGTTCCACACTGGTAAGGTCTTCCCATTCCTCGGCCGTAAGCGCGCGCGAAGAAACGGCGACATCTCTCAGGGATCTTCCGGAACGTTCCGCTTCCGCCACGAGCCGTGCCGTGGCGTCGTGCCCGAGAACAGGAACGAGAGCAGTTGCAACGGCATGGCTTGTGATTACGTAGTTCGCACATTGCTCGCGGTCTGCTTCGATCCCGTGCACGCAGAGACGTGCCAGGCGGTCGACCGCACGTTCCAGCAGATCGAGACTCGTAAGCATGGCGTACGCGATGAGCGGCATAAATGCATTCAGTTCCAGATTTCCCGCGGATACCGCCAAGCTTATCATGTGCTCGAACCCGAACGTCGCCATACCGGTCTGGACGGCCATCTCCGGAATGACGGGGTTTACCTTTCCGGGCATGAGGGATGACCCCTCCTGCATGGGCGGAAGATGGATTTCCCGCAGACCTGCGTGCGGCCCGCTGGAGAGCAGGCGAAGGTCATTTCCAATCTTGATCAGGTTCGATGCGAGTGCCTTGAGGATTCCGGCTACCTCAACCCAGGCGTCCTGATTCTGTGTCGCTTCGACAAGGTTCTCCGCTCTGGCGATTGGTAGCCCCGTGATTGTTCGCAGCTCCTCAGTGGCCTGAAAGATGAACTGCCGCGGGGCAGTGATGCCGGTTCCAACGGCGGTTCCTCCGAGGTTTGATACGCGGATCCGCTCCTCGCATTTGAACACGCGCCAGCGGTCGCGCGAAAAGGCCTCCGCATATGCGCCCATTTCCCGTCCGAGCGTAATCAAGACTGCATCCTGCATTTCGGTTCTGCCCACTTTGGCGACGTCGGCGAACCGTTTTTCCGCCTGCTGGAACGATTCCACCAGCTGCACGAGGGTATCACTGAGGGTGCGGAGTTGCCGGATGACAGCGACTCGCAGCGCCGTTGGATACGTGTCGTTCGTCGATTGGTGCAGGTTGACGTGGTCGATGGGATGAAGCCAGCCGTAATCGCCGCACTCCCTGCCCGTGGTGAGCAGCGCGGTGTTGGCGAGAACCTCATTCACGTTCATGTTGGTGCTGGTGCCGGCACCGCCCTGAAAGGCGTCAACAACGATCCACTCGTCGAGTAGTCCGGCGGCCATCTCGCTGCACGCTGCCTCCAGAGCGGTAGCTTGTTCGTCGGTGAGGTAACCGAGGCGATGATTGACACGAGCGCATGCGCGCTTCACGTCGGCGTACGCATGGACAAGGCCCCGGGGAACGGGGTGGTCCGCGGGGCCAAAACTTGCGACTGCGCGGGCAGTATGGATGCCGTAACGCGTGTTCGCGTCCAGTGTCAGCTTCCCAAGAGCGTCCGTTTCAGTTCTCATCTGTATCGTTCTCACTTTCCTCCAGGGGTGCGCTGCCGCCGGCCCGCGTTGACTCGTACCTGCGCGTTGTCGTTTTTCAAACAGGAGAGCCTCGTTTCAGTTCGAATGTCATTCCGCAGTTTGAAAGGATTGTCATGCCCAAACTCCCAATAACTCGCCGTCCCGTCAAGGGTGCCCTGTTCGGTTTTGGTTCCATCGGGCCCGTTCATCTCTACTCAGTTCGGGGGACGCCGGACGGCAGCATTCACCCCGTTCCCGACGTGGAGGTCGTTGGGGTTGCGGAACCGGTTCCCGAGCGTGCGTCTACCATACCATCGGGAGTTGAGGTGTTTCCGGATTATCAGACACTCCTCCGGCAGGCGGATGTCGATGTCGTCCACATCTGTCTTCCGCACCACCTCCACGCGCCCGCGACGATTGCGGCCGCAGAACATGGAAAAAGCGTGATATGCGAAAAACCGATGGCACTGAATGCTTCAGAAGCGCGTATGATGAGCGATGCCATTGCATCCAACGGCGTTGGCTTTTCATTGATCAGCCAGAACCGGTTGAACGGCGAGAAGGCGTGGATGAAAGAGAAAGTTGCTGCGGGCGATCTCGGGACGCTCACGCAGATTGATTGGACGGTGGACTGGTTCCGGTCTGCAGAATATTACGACGCGGGATCGGGGTGGCGTGGCCGGGATTCAGAAGCACGGGGAGGAGTCCTGTCGAATCAGGCCTACCACACATTGGATCTCGTGATGTGGCTTGCAGATTCGCCTGTCACCGAAGTTGTGGCTGAGTGTTCCACTGACAAGGTTCTTCACCCCGGGATCGACGTTCCGGACCGGGTTGAAGGAGAACTCCACTTCGAGAACGGCATCCTGTCCAGGTTCATGTGCACCGTCTGCGGGGACAAGAGGGATGTTATCCGCGTCGAATTGCGTGGATCCGTTGATGGCAAGGATGCGTTCATCGTCGCCGACGGCAACAGCATCGTTGAACAGAATCTTGTGCCAGAATCGCCTCGGTTCGCGGTGGAGGGTGCGGTCCTGGGAAAAGCGTGTTACGGATCAAGTCATCAGACGAACATCGCGCTGTCGTACGAGGCGTTCATGGGAGAGGGAACGGTGCCTGTGACCCCGGAGGCCGGCATCAGCGTTCTTCGCGTTATAGACGCGATCCTTGAGAGCAACGGCAAACCGGTTCCCGTGCTCTGACGCGCGGAGACGTCATTTGGAGGGATACCGCCCCCAATATTTCTACGGCCGGGCAAGTTGCTCCGTCAGCGATGCCGGAATCTCCACAAGGCACACCTGGGCGCTTCCCGTGGCATCGGTAGTGAACGCGACGTACCGCATGTCCGGGCTGAAAAACGGATGGGCGTGCGACCACGGCGCGTCTCCGCCGACGTTGTGCGGGTGCAACAGCACCGCACTTCGCCGGGTCGCAACGTTCACGAGGAAAATCCCTTCGTTCGGCCGATTTGTATCTGCTACGATCCAACGGCCATCCGGTGATGCCGAGGAATGCCAGAAATCGGGTCCGCTGAGCAACCGGTTCTCCCGTTCCTGTCCGGGGGTGAGCAACAGGAGCGAATGCTCGGGCCAGACGGCACAACCCTGCAGGGCTCCAGTATTCCCCAGCGGACTCAGGTGCGAGCATACGTTCTCGCCGTACCGCACGACGCGCGCGCCGTCGAAATCCACCAGCCAGATGATCCACCGGCCGTTTTCGTTAAGGGAAACGAAAAGCCCGCGTCCCGCCGGATCAATACTGTGGATGCGCATCTCAGCGGCACTTGCTATCGCTGCGGTCCCCGAACCGTCCGTCGCGTGGCGAACGATGAGTTCGTATCCCGATTTGTCGAACGCCGATACAAAGCAGAAGCGCTCGTCGGCTGAGAGCCACGCGGAGAATCGGCCGCCGTGCTGGCTTTTATCTGTTTCAAAGTGGGATATCTCTTCCTCTTCGAAGGTATCCATGTCTACCGAATACAACGTTCCGTTTGAATGGAAGTAGACAAGGGGCTTCTGCGACGAGACGACTGCGCCCCGCACCCCTTCTCGCTCTGTGAGTTGGACAAAATCAGCACCATCAACGCCGACTCGGAACACATCCCACGGTGCGGTTCTGTGGGCTGCTCTCCTGCTGAGAAACACGACTCTGCGGGAATCCGCCGTGAAACCGTTCGTAAGGTTCGGGTAACAATACGACAGGTGCATGTTGATCGTCGGGAAACTTGTCAACTGCATGTAACGGGTACCCGTGATTGGATCGACCCGCGGAATGCGCTCGTAGTTGTAGGTCTGCCCTTTCGCCACAGGGATCTCCTTCGGTTAGCGATCGACGGAACCCGCGTTGCCCGCTCGGAACGGGACCATGCCACATTCCGAAAAACACTCATGTTGTTGTATGTACAGCGATGCGGCCATTCTCGTTACAGCGCAGCTTCGATAATCGTTGCCAGTTCCTCGTCTCCGAGTTCCACGGGGTTGTACCGCATGCTGCCGCCGCGGCTCTTTTTCACGAGGTCGGGAATGGCCTCCAGACTAACGCCCCAGTACCGCAGGCCGGGAACGCGCAGATCGGTGACAAGGGCGCGAATGATCTGCGCAAGGCCCTTATTCGCAGCTCTGGAAGGAAGCGCGAACGCCTCCTCGACGGTTCTGTACTTTTCCAGGCACGGGTGGCTCGCGCCTTGCCTTCGCAGCGCCCGAGAGTTTGCCTCGATTACAGGGGCAAGCAATGCCGCGCAACCGGCACCGTGAGGAACGGAGAAACGCGCTCCGAGCGGCGCAACCAGCCCGTGAACAGCACCGAGTCCTGCGTTTGCGAGGCAGATGCCGCTCAACAAAGCCGCGAGGGACATGTCGTCGCGGGCGTCGGCGCAGGAGCCGTCCGCCACGACGCGTTCCAGAGAGGTTGCCACAAGCTGAATGCCGCGGATGGCAAGACAATCAGTGAGAGGGTTTGCGGCATTTGAGGTGAAGGCTTCGATCAGTTGCGTCAGCGCGTCCATCCCCGTGTAGGTGGTAGAGCGCTCCGGGAGCGAATGAGTGAGATTCGAGTCCACGAGCGCGCATTTCGGAAGAAGGAAGGCGCTGCGCATGCTTTTCTTGAAGGAACCGTCGTCCGCCTTGACGACGGCGTTCCTGGTCACCTCAGATCCGGTTCCCGCGGTGGTCGGAACGGCGATCAGCGGTACTGCTGGACGTTCGAACGTCCGCCCCGTTCCGACTCCCTCGAGATAGTCTTCCGGGTCCCCAGCGTTGGAAAGCAAAGCCGCGACCGCCTTTCCCGTGTCGAGAACGCTTCCGCCCCCGACCGCGACGACCACGTGAGGTGCATGTTCTCTGCCCGCCGCGGTTGCCAGACGAACAGCCGAAACGGTAGGCTCTCCGCTGCACCGATGCTCTGCAACGCGGAAGCCTTGGCTTCGGAGGATCTCAGGGATCGCGGCAATTCCCGAATTCCCGTCTGCAGAGGTCATTCCGATGACCAGGAAGGCCCGTTTCTCGCTGCCAGTCATCCCTGCCAGATCAGAGGCAAGAGAACCGATCTCGTTGGCGCGCCCGCGACCAAATACGATGCGCGAGGCGGTCGCAAATTCGAATTGTCGTACAAGGGAATCTCCGGCTGACGCTACCATTCCTGAGGCTCCGTGGGGAACACTGCCGCGCACTTGACGGAGGAACGCGGTTCGGCCATCCAATCAGCGACGACATCCCGCCACGACAGATAATGAGCAGTTTTCTGGTGTTCCTGAAATGCGGCTTCCGACTCATAGACTTCGTAGAGAAGGAAATGTGCCGGATCGGCCAGAGACTGGAGAATGTCGAACCGGAAATTGCCCTTTTCTTCTCGTGTTGAGCGCGCGTTCGTTTTCGTTGCCGCGGCGAATTCGGCGACGTGTTCAGGTTTGACATGTACCGTCACGCACACCACGTACATCTCAGTGCCTCCTATGTTGCATTCAACGGGAGCGGGAGATCCCAGCGGAGTGAGGGTATCTCGTCTCCCTTGCAGTCGGTGATCCGGAAATAGAATCCCCAGCCCCCGCGGTAATTGCCGATCTTCAACAAGAATACGGATCGTCCGGGCGGGA
>JAKPPK010000391.1 GCA_029547385.1 Candidatus Latescibacterota bacterium | reverse complement strand
GTTGCCCACACCCTGAAAGGTTCGGCGGGAAGCTTCTTTGCCGGCCAGTTGCAGAGGGCAAGCGCGAGGCTGGAACAGGTGTGCACTGATGGCACGTTCGAGGAAATAGCGCGGAACGTCGCGACCGTGGTAGAGGCTTGGAATCGCCTGGAAGACCGGATGAATGCCGGCAACCGGGCAGAATAGAAACCCGACCGGGGAGGGAGGAAACCCCGGTCGGGATTGGGTCGTACCCGAAGGGGAAGTCGAGAACGACCTAAGCAGGTTGTATCTACTCTCTATAACTTCCGACCTTTCGATTGGTTCCTTGCAGTAGTTGCGGCGCTTCAGTGCGGCGTCGGCGCCATGATGCGTAATTCGAAGAGAGGGCGTCTCCTTGTCGGCAAAACAGATCGTCGCGGTGTTTATGGGTGGTCGCGCATCCGAACACGACATTTCGTTGAAGACGGGCACGGTGGTCATGAACTCGTTGGATCGTATGCGGTACACGGTCTACCCTGTTCAGTTGTGCCGTGACGGGGGGTGGATTATTCCGGCGGAGCCGTTTTCCGGAATTGCGCCCTGGAGCCCGTTCGATGAAGCCGCGGGAGCGGCGCCGATCGAGGTGGCTCTCCGCCAACTGAGGTGCATCGGACCGGATGTGGCATTCATTGCGCTCCACGGGCGGTTCGGCGAGGATGGATGCGTTCAGGGGCTTCTCGAACTGCTGGATATTCCGTACACGGGGTCCGACGTGATGTCATCCGCACTCGCCATGGATAAGGTCAGATCCAAGCAGATTGTCGCGTACCATCGGATCAGGACGCCCAGGTGGATCGTGGTGCAAGAACAGGAGTGGAGGCTGCAACGTTCCGAGATCATTGCGCGCGTTGGCCGTGAATTCGGGTTCCCCTGTGTGGCGAAAGTGCCTGAAGAAGGCTCAAGCTTCGGAATGGGGATACCGCAGAATGAGACTGAGCTCGAGAAGGTCATGGACGAGAGCATCGTTGCTCGAGGACACATGATGGTGGAGGAGTACATCTCGGGAACCGAGATTACGTGTGCTGTTCTGGGCGGATTCCCGGGTGAGGCCCCCATCGCTCTCCCATTGACGGAGATTATTCCCAAAAACTCGGCATATTTCGATTTCGAAGCGAAATACACGCCCGGGGCTTCAGAGGAAATCACGCCCGCGAGGCTGGATCCAGAAATCACGGCCCTCGCTCAGGATATCGGTGTTCGGTCCCACATCGCCCTTGGCTGCGGGGGGATGTCCCGAACCGATATGATAGTGCGCGACCGGGAAGTATTTTACCTCGAGACAAACACGATTCCCGGTATGACAGAAACCTCGTTGTATCCGCAGGCAGCCCGCGCGATGGGAATGGATTTCCGTGACCTCCTTACCCGGCAGGTGGAATTGGCCATCGCGTACCACCGGCGAAAGAGGGCGTGATCGTCGTGAGCATCCAATCAGAGGGCTACTTCTGGCCGTTTGTTGGCAGAGAGCGGAGGCATCCCAAGATACTGGAAGGTGACTGATCGAACACGTCGATCGTCAGCATCATACACCAGGATCAACCAGTCCTCAAGACGATGTGCTGTTCCTGGCGGGGGGATCTTGCCGAGTCTGTCTATCAGGTATCCCGCGACTGTTTCATACTCACCTTCCGGCAGCACAACACCGAGCGCACGGGCGATTGAATCCGGTTGCGCGGTCGCGGCCACGAGGAAACGTCGCTCGCTCAACGCTTTGATTTCCGGTTCTTCCCTGTCAAACTCGTCTTCGATGGCGCCAACCAGCTTCTCCAGCAGATCCTCCATCGTAACGAGTCCGGTCACATCGCCATACTCGCCCACAACGATCAGCAGATGCGTGTTGTGGCGTCGAAACGCATCCAGTAATCGACTGACTGAGATCACTTCCGGAACAAAAACCGGCGGACGCATCAGGTCGCTGACCACAACCGCGGTCGGCCCGACGCCCGATTCATACGTCAACAGCAGGTCTTTCGCGAAGAGGACGCCCACAATCTCGTTTTCATCTGCACCTGTGACTGGAATACGGGAGAAACCTGATGACGCACACAGGCTTTTCGCTGTTTCCAGGGAGTCGTGCCGGGCGAGCGTGACCATCTGAACGCGCGGGGTCATTATCTCGCGCACCATAGTCTCCCGCAGCTTCAGCGCTTCGCGCAATAGCGCGTGCTCGTCCGTCGCGAGAGAACCTTCCTCACCGGCCATGGCTACCGCGGCTTCCAGCTCCGACCGCACTGGAGAATGCCGCGGTTTTCCGGCCATGACCCAGCGTGCGACCCCGCGCGTGATTCCACTGAATACCCACACCAGCGGCCAGAGAATGGAACTCAAAGCTATTACGGGGCGGATCACCACGAGACTGGTGGATTCAGAATGGCTTTTCCCCAGTTGTTTCGGCAAGATCTCCCCGAAAATCAGGATCACGGTCGTCATGAGGGCCGTGTTCACCCAGACGGCCGTTTCAGGGTCGGCAATGTAGTAGCTGAGTACCATCGCGGTCACAGACGCCGCACCGATGTTGACGACGTTGTTCCCGATTACGATGGCGGTCAGGAGGCGATCCGAGTGCCGGTCCCACTGGAGGAGAGGCTTTGCCTTACGGCCATAGTGGTCAAGCGCGCGTCTGACCCGCACTTTGGTCATGGCGACAAGCGCGGTTTCTGAAGCGCTGAAAAAGGCGGAAAGACACAGAAGGACGAAAAGGACCGCAAGGCTCGTTGGAACGGACACGGTCTTTCTTACTCCTCAGGCGCCGTCAGGGATGAAGACTCCGTGCCCTCAGAAAGGCGAGAAGCTCTGCGGGCTTGTCTGTTTCCAACGCATCGGCTCCGCATTCAATTGCCTGTCCCCACCCGTCTGGCGTGTCTTTCGAAAGCACGTTACAGAACACCCGTGCGCCTGCGCGGTGACAGGCGGCAACCTTCGCAGGCGTAATATCTCGCAGAGACGCGCAGAAGATCGCCGGCTGCACTCGTTCCATGATCTCCGGCAGCGTGCTGAGGTCCTCCGGTGGTCGCGGCAACAGACGGAATGCCGCTGGTTCCAACGCTCGCAGCTCCGCAAGCGTACGTCCGTCGGAGTACACCGCCGTCTGCTCGCTTACTCCTTGCCGACGCATTGCTTCGACGAGGTCGTGTGCGTCAATCCCGCCCGCATCGAGATAAATGCGCACGCGTCCCCGCATTGCGGCGAGGGCTTCGTCGAGAGTGGGGATTCGAACTCCCGCGGCCAGCGACCCGTCGGGATTCTTCACGTTGAGGGCCCGGACCTCGGCCAACGTGAGATCCGTGACTTTTCCCGTTCCGTCTGTCGTGCGGTTCACTTTCTGGTCGTGCAAAATTACCAGCTTCCGGTCTGCCGTGTAAGCGGGGTCGATTTCCACCCAATCGGCGCCAACGGCGATTGCCTCCTCGATTGCCGGAACGGTGTTTTCCGGCCGATTCAGATGGGCACCTCTGTGAGCGATCACCTCAATAACCCGGGGGGGAACGTTCTCGCGCCTCAGGCCTTTTGCGCGGAGAAATGCGAGAAGTTCCGCCGGTCTGTCAGTTTGAAGGCCGTCTACGCCCATTTCCAACGCACGTTGCCACCCTTCGGGAGCGTCCTCCGCCATGATGTCGACGATCACCTTCGCCCCACGTGAATGACATGCGCGTACCGATTCGGAAGAAAGGTTTGCCAGAGAAGAGATCGCAACGTGATT
>JAKPPK010000485.1 GCA_029547385.1 Candidatus Latescibacterota bacterium | reverse complement strand
GGTGGAATCCGACATCAGGTTGGTCCAGTAGTCATACTGCGACCGGTCGTAGGCCCCCGGGCCAAAATGCTTCTTGCCCGGAATGGTTCCCGAAACCACGCCGGACACCCAGGGGATCCGTGACCTCCGCTCGGTGCCGTCTTTTGTAACGACGTTGACCATACCCGACCGGACGTTGCCGTATTCCGCGTTGAATCCGCCGGTGAGAAGAGTCACTTCAGAGACGAGTGTCTGATTGAGCTGTGTGTATCCTTTCCCTGTGGAGGCGTCAGTCCGGTCGAGACCATCCACCTGAAACCTGATCTCAGAGGGGCCTCCGCCCCGGATGGAGAGTTCGTTGTCCCGGGCGACGGAGACACCGGGCTCATAGCCCAATGCATCCAGCATCTTCCCTACCGGGATCTCCGATACCCTCCGTGCGTCAACAATTGTCTGGGAGGACGTCACATCTGTTTCTATGCTCGGCCGGCCTGCAGTGACGACCAGAGGAGCAACCTCGATAGTTTCCTCGCGAAGAGTGAAACTCGCAGTTGTCGTTCTATCGGCGCTCACTCGGACGTTCTGCATTATTGCTGCCTGGAAGCCAACCATTGAAGCGCGGAGTTCGTGTTGCCCGGGAGGGACTGCCAGGATCACGTATCGACCGTCTGCATCGGTCATTGCGCCGAGACGCAATCCCACCACCTCGATTGCTACACCCGGAAGCGGGGTCCCGTCACTGCTCTTCACCGTCCCCGATATCTTGCCTGTGGTGCCGGCCCGGACACCGATGGCAAATCCCAGCAACGTCAGGGTTGCGAACGCAACAATGTACCGATTGTTGGCAGCCCACTTCATCGTGTTCTCCTCGGCGAGAACGAGAGTTCGCGGCGCTGTGGCCTCTATCACCGATTTGAGTATTTTTGCTACATGCCGTGCCGGGTATCGAAGCGGTTCCCACTCCGGATGACACAGCCCCGGGAAGGCAGGTTGTTCGTCAAAAGGCACCGTCATGGGATCGTTACATGAAAAGAAGCTACCGGCGAATCAGGTAATATGCAACTCATCGACCGTCACCCGCAGAATCCGTTTGACACGCCATTATTGAACTGCCCATGAGGTGTACGAATTGTCGACTCGAGTTGGCAGCCGCGTCTCACGCTCTGTGACAAGCGGAAGACTCCGAGGTGGTGCTGGATTATTGCTTGCGGTGTTCGCGGCGCTTTCGTTGTCGGCGGGGTCTGCATTCTGCCTCGAAACACCCCGGTTTTCGCCGCACACGGTTCTTGTGCGGATGACCGGAGACCTGGCCAAACCCGGTTTCCGCGGGACGGAACTCGGGCTTGCCGATCCTGAACCGCTTTTCCCTCTTCGTTCCCGGAAACCATCCGCGAGTGCACTCCCCGAACAGGTGGGCGCCTGGTTCAGGTACCGGATTTCGAACGAACTCTCCCCGCAGCAGGTCGCCGATTCATTGAACCGGATACCCGGCGTAGTGGCGCAGCCGAATTATCTCTACCGAATGCTCGGAACAGCGCCGAATGATCCGGGTTGGCAGAATCAGTGGGGTGCTCAACGCATTCGTCTGGATGAGGTGTGGCAACAGGTTCAAGCCGACGCCGCAAAATGCCCGATCATCGGGATCATCGACAGCGGGGTGGACTACCGGCATCCTGATCTGGAAGCCAACATCTGGCACAACGCAATTGAACAGGCGGGGCTTCCGGGGGTAGATGACGACGGAAACGGGTACGTCGACGATTTCGTAGGATGGGATTTCACGGACTCTCCCGGATTGTCCGGCCTTGGAGATTATCTGGACCGTGATAACGACCCGTTCGATGAAATGGGACACGGAACGCAGGTTGCGGGAGTTGCGGCGGCTGTCGTCAACAACGGGGTGGGTATTGCAGGAACTGCCCCCAACGCCAGAATCATGTGCCTCAGAGCGGGAGCGCAACTCATCAACGGGAGCGGATATCTTGAGGAAGACGACATCGCGGCCGCGGTCGTCTACGCGGTGGAAAACGGCGCAGATATCATCAACATGAGTTTTGGTGACATCGTGTCTACGCCTCTCATGGCGGACATCGTGGCGTACGCAGCCGCTGCGCGGGTTGTTCTGGTCGGGGCGGCGGGAAATGAGAACGCACCTTCGCTTCTCTTCCCCGCTGCGTACGACGAAACCATTGCGGTGGGCGCCACAGGAGAGAATGATGCGCGGGCCACGTTTTCCAGTTATGGCGAGAATCTCGATCTCTGCGCGCCAGGCGTCAGCATCTACACCACGAACACCTGGGGAGCGTACCGC
>JAKPPK010000472.1 GCA_029547385.1 Candidatus Latescibacterota bacterium | reverse complement strand
AACTCGTCACACTTCGCATATGAGAGATGCCTTGACGGTATTCCCGCGCAGTTGACAACAACGGCAGGACCCTTATAAAAAGAAATCCGCGTTAAGATTCCTGCCTTCGCAGGAATGACGCCGGGGTGGACGTAACGGGCGGCGTGTGCAGGAATGACGCCGGGGTGGACGTAACGGCGGCGTGTGCAGGAATGACGCCGGGGGGGTGGACGTAACGGGCGGCGTGTGCAGGGATGACGCCGGGGACATGTCGTAGGACATATTTCCGCGGCGAATCCGGGTGGCTTGTCTTCATCATGACCCGCTTGTGTGCCAATGCGGAGATTGGCGTTCCCAGGGAAGAATTACATGTCTCCGGCTCCACGCCTGTACGCACCGCCATCACCGCACTCGCCGCTGTCCCTGCACTCCCAGTTATTCCTGTACGCACCGTCATCACTGCACTCCCCGCCATTCCTGCTTCTCCTCCCGTCATTCCTGCGAAGGCAGGAATCTTAATTAGGTTATGGACGTTTTGGCTTACATATCGCCCTGATCCACACCAAAGACTTCAGGATATACAACTCGTCACACTTCGCATATGAGAGATGCCTTGACGGTATTCCCGCGCAGTTGTTAATAACAGTACGACCATTATAAAAAGAAATTCGCGTTAAGATTCCTGCCTTCGCAGGAATGACGCCGGGGTGGACGTAACGGGCGGCGTGTGCAGGAATGACGCCGGGGGTGGACGTAACGGGCGGCGTGTGCAGGAATGACGGAAACAGTCGCTCAGACTGTCAGCGGAAATACCTCCTGCGACATATCTCCTCCGTCCGTTCTGCGCATGCGGTCAATTATCCTGGTACGATCTAAGATGGTCTGATTCGGGCTCTGTGAATGAAAGCGTACCATGATATACTTTGAGGACTGTGTGCGGTGCGGCAGGATCCTTTTCTGCCATTTTGCCGCTGCCTTCTTCCTATCCATTCTTATTACGGAGACCTGTATTTATGAGCGTCCGACTGATAGTGTCTGATGTAGACGGGTGTATTTCTCCCGAAGAGTCGTGTGCCTGGGACGGCGAACTTTTCCACACTTTTGCGGAGCGCTGCCGTCGTGCTTCTTCAGGAGAAAGCACGCTGGCGCCGCTCACCCTGTGTACCGGCAGACCGCAGCCTTATGTGGAAGTGTTGATGAAACTGCTGGACATATGTTTCCCGGCTATCTGCGAGTCGGGCGCGGTAATCTACCGG
>JAKPPK010000389.1 GCA_029547385.1 Candidatus Latescibacterota bacterium | reverse complement strand
GTTATCTCGTGCCCGTGATAGGTCTTGTCCCGTGCCGGCGCGATGGCGTCAATCTCGTCCAACAACACTACTGACGGCGCCATGCTCCTCGCGCGCTCGAAAATGATCCGAATCGCTTCTTCAGACTGCCCTACCCATCGGGAAAGGATTTCAGGCCCGCTCACCATTTCGAGGTGAGCCTCGCATTCGCCGGCGACAGCCTGGGCCAGCAACGTCTTTCCGGTACCGGGAGGCCCGAAGAGAATCACTCCCACCTGGGTTGGCACGCCCACGTGCTGGAAAAGCTCGGGGTGACGGAGGGGCAGTTCTACCCAGTCCCGGATGTCGGAAACGGCTTTGTCCTGTCCGCCGACGTCGTCAAAGCGCACCGAAGGGATCGTTCGGGTTGCCGGCTGTCCCCAGGCCCCCTGGCCTTCTGGTACCTGCGAATAGGGAACGATACGCGAGCCATCCTTTGCAAGTGTGCGTGCATCTGCAATCGTCCGAAGCCTTATTCCCCGGGTTCCGTCGGCTCGCTGCTCAACAAGCCATTTGGCATTGCCGGCAGTTTCAACCGTATCCGGCAACGACTGAACTTCTTCCCTCACCAGTTCCCGGCGAAAGACCGGACACGCGTCCGTGTATTTGTGGGTGGCTTCTTCTTCCAGCATGTCGATGATTTTCGCCTTGTCCACGGTAAATACGGTCCCGTCCAGTTCACCGATGCGGTACCACGCGCGGTCCGACTGGTGGATGTCGCCGTTGTGAGGAATGAATCGGTTCACGGAAGAGAGCAGCCGGCACCCGAAATGTGTCGGCGAATGGCGCGGATCGAACCCGTTGCAATAGTGGTAGGGATTCCCCGAACGCTTCTGCCGTTGATAACATTCGCCGACAGAGCTGAGCAACTCAACCGCTGCGGGCGGCATCACCTTTCCTGACATGGTGAGCACGGTGTCTTTCCAGTCCGCAACGATTTTCACCAGGGTTACGAACCGACTGAACACTTCCGGTTGCTTCAACGCATCAGTGAGAAACACATTGTGCAACAGGTCGCCATCCTCATCCTCGCAGTAACTCTCGAAGCCCTTCGCAAGCCGTACTGCCGCGCCGTACCGAGCCGACCTGGCGCGGCGGAACGTGAGCCCTATGGAGAAATGAGGCTGTTGCATGATTGTTGGCTACATCTGATGCGTGCGATTCGGTCCGGGCTTCCAACACAGAACGAGAAGATTCGCCGTCAAACACCACGGCGAATCAAAAAATACAACCAAATCGCGTCCAAACGCCAGTCCGCGGCGGAGGGAAGAGGGAGATCGTCGATTGTGCAGGGGGAATCCGTGAGCGGAACACGCGGATTCAGGCGCGATCGAACCGCACCGCGTAGACGCGCTGGCGTCGGCAGGATCGGCACGGAAGAAGTCGAATGGACACCATTCCGACCACGAAGCCGCCCACGTGCGCCCACCAGGCAACTCCGCCTCCGACGTCTGCAGGCACTGCGGCCGCCGCTGTTCCGCTGAAAAGCTGGATGAGAAACCAGGAGCCCAATACCAGCGAAGCGGGAAATTCGAACACGAACGGCATGAACAGTACTGGAAGAAACGTTGCAATCCGCGCACGGGGAAAGCATACGAGGTACGCCCCAAGAACACCGGCAATCGCGCCGCTGGCGCCTATCATCGGGACGGGTGAAACCGGATCCATGGCGACATGGAACGAAGTAGCCGCAACGCCGCACCCGATGTAGAAACCCAGAAACCCGAGATGTCCCAGTCGATCCTCGATATTGTCCCCAAAAAGCCACAGGTACCACATGTTGCTCACCAGATGCAACCAGCCTCCGTGCAGAAACATCGCTCCCAGAAATCGCCTCACGAGGTCCGCGGGTCCATCCGCTACGTATCCTTCAGCGCCGGTCACAAGAGCCGGTATTACGCCGTAGTGACCGATAAATGGCTCAAGCAGTGGACCCAAGCTGAGTTCGTACGCAAAGGCCGCCAGATTGGCGAGGATAATGCCTACCGTAACCACAGGGGGCGTTCCCGAGGGGTTGCTGTCACGGAACGGTATCATGTCGCGCTGCTCGATTCTGTCCGTCTGAAGATGGGTGGAACCACAGGGAAAGATGTTCCCGCGTAAGACCCTGCAGGGCCCCGAATGCGTCCAATTCAATATAGGCACGCGTCAGTTCAGGCAGAACCTCAAACAGGTACCACAGGTGCACGACCACGCGCCGCCGAGAACGGTTGAGCGGGGCAAGCGGCCCCCGTATCTTTTTCTCGGCATTGTTCCGTCAACGAGCAGAAAGGGATCGCTGGTCATGTCGGATTTCAGCAGAGAACACGTCGTCGCATCGGTGCTTTCCACGCACAGCGAGGTGCTTCAACGGGGAAAGCCTGTCGTGATAAGCAGGGCACCGGCCCGCCTGGACGTCATGGGCGGTATCGCGGATTATTCCGGTGCGATGGTGCTTGAAGGGACACTGGCAGAAGCGACGATTTGCGGGGTCCAGTTGCGAGACGATCAGACAGTTCGGATTGTGTCGTCCGCAAACGACCCCCACGGTGGGGCGGAACGCGACGTCACCGTGCCGCTGAACGTTCTGTTCCCCGCGCGCACCGGCTCCCCATATGCGCGTGTGAGTAGCGAGTTCCCCAAGTCCTCCCCGCGTCACTGGGCGTCGTACGGACTGGGCGCGTATACCGTGTTAATGGCAGAGCACGTTGTGGGTTCGTTCCCCTGTGGCGCAACGATCGTGGTCCACTCGAACGTTCCTCTGGGCGCGGGAGTGAGCTCATCCGCGGCTCTGGAGGTGGCGGTAATGAAAGCGCTGTCGCACGCGTACGGCTTTCCGATGGCAGGTATTCCTCTTGCGTCACTGTGCCAGAAAGTGGAGAACTACGTCGTGGGGGCACCGTGCGGGATCATGGACCAGGTCACATCTGTCCTCGGCCGTGAGGGCGAGTTCCTTTGCCTGAAATGCCAGCCCCACGACGTGCAGGGCTTTGTCAGATTGCCAAAAGGCGTTCGGGTCGTCGGAATGAACTCCGACGTGAAGCACAGTGTTGGAGGAGAACGCTACACAAGTGCGCGGGTCGGCGCCTTTATGGGCCAGCGAATAATTCAGGAGGTCGGGCTGCGCGAGGCCGGGGTTGATCCCACCGGCGGCTACCTCGCGAACATCAGCAAGGCCGATTTCCGCAAAAAATGGGCGCGCCATCTTCCTCAAAAAATGACCGGAGTCAAGTTCCTCGAGTTGTACCAACGCACGAACGACCCGGTGGCGCCCGTGGCTCCGCAAACCGAATACATGGTGAGGAGCAGAGCGGCACATCCTGTGTACGAAAACGATAGAGTGCAGCGTTTCATTTCTTTGATGAAGACTGCGACGGATTCGGGTGAAAAGGCTCCATTGATCGCTGCGGGAAAGCTTATGTACGCGTCCCATTGGAGCTACGGCCAGCGTTGTGGATTGGGGAGCAGGGAAACGAACACACTCGTGAGTCTCGTGCGCCAGAGGGGCGTTTCCGAGGGATTTTTCGGCGCGAAGATCACCGGTGGGGGGTCTGGCGGCACGGTCGCAATCCTGTGCCGGCGCGATACAGACGGCGCTTTGGAGAGTATCGCAGAACGATACCACGAGATTTCAGGGCGTTCCCCTCAGCTATTCCTTCGTTCCGGCCCTGGAGCAGATCAATGGGGAGTGATCCAGGTCTCTTTCTGAAAAAGGTGCAATCGTGCGCGTCGTTGCGGGAACAGCAAGGAGCATACCTCTTTTCTGGGTGAAGTCACCAGACACCCGACCCATGACTGATCGGGTCAAGACTTCGTTGTTTGATTCGCTGAACCCGTACCTGCTGGATGCTCTGGTTCTTGACCTTTTTGCCGGTGTCGGCGGCCTCGGGATCGAGGCCCTCAGCCGCGGAGCAGCACACTGTACGTTTGTCGAGCGGGACCATCTCTGCGTGGAGGCACTTCAAACCAATCTGCGCAAAACACGGCTTTCTGACCGCGCTACGGTGTACGAACGGGACGTCGAAACAGCGCTCACGCTGATGCGATCCGAGGACTCTCCCGTTGACATTGTCCTCTTCGATCCCCCGTTTTCGTTGGGGAAACCTCCGGCGAGGACCGCACTGGAAGCGCTGGTGGAAAGGTTGGCGGACGGATTCATCGAACGGGGAGGTCTTCTGGTATACCACCACGACAACGAAACCGAGGGAGGGTTCAAGACCCGTCGCTTTGGCGTCATTAACACCCGAAATTACGGTCGAAATCGCGTTACGATCCTGAAAGCCCTCTAAGGTTTCCCTCGGAAACGGGGGCCCTCCCCGAAAGAATGAAGATGGGCCCGACGGTGGTAAGCTCCACCTCCTCGAAACCAATCGCCTCCATGAAGCCGGCTGTTTCGTCGGGCCGCGTCGGAATGTCCAGCCGTTCCGCCATGCCGAGAAGGTCCGCCTGACTGGCAAGACCATCCAGATCGTTGACGAGTGGCGTCCAGGCGCACGAGAAAGCCCGGCCCGGCCCCAGCAACCTCAGGATTCCTTGCAGATAATCGGAAAATCCCGGAATACGGCCGATTCCAAACCACGATATCACTGCGTCAAACAATTGTTCCCGGAACGGCGGATTCAGACAGTCGCCAACCACGAACACAACATTGTCGTATTGTGCTCGCTCGATCTGTCCCTGGGCAACCCGGAGATTGAGGAATGCCGTATCGAAGCCGCAAATCATCGCGTCCTGCGGCGCGCGTTCCACGAGCGGCACAAGTGCCCCGCCCCAGCCAGTGCCCACATCGAGCACCGTGTCTGCGAAATTGACTTCCGCCCGCAACCACATCTCTTCCATCGCATCCAAATGCGCTGCTATGGCATTCTGTTGCTGCTGGACAAGACGATTCCGGGAAAAGGTCTCCCAGAATGATTCGCTCGCGCGATAGCGCCCCTCGCGCACTTCGGCGGCCGTCACCGCTGGTTCGAACGCACGTGTCGCCGGATACTCGACGGTGCCATCCGCAAGCGACTGAACTGCCTTCGAAAAGCCCACCTTCTGCGCCTCTCGCCCAAGTGTCGCCGCAAATTCATCCACGGCGCGCCGGCCCGGAATGAGCAGTATAGGTATGGTTGAATGGACGGGAAAAGTTCCGCCGCAGGCGTGGCACGCGAGCGTTCCTTCGACGATTTCGCCGCCATCCTCTTCCGTCACATTCCATACAGATATCTGCTCGCGGCACCGCGGGCACCGAAGCTTCTCCAGAATCGCTTCCTTCATTTGCACTCCGAACAAGACGCAAAAGGGGGGCGTGAGTGCCCCCCGGAGGTTGGATGTCTAGGTTTGGCGCACTCAGGGTTGCTCGCCGGCTCGTAACGTACGGATGGTCACTGAGCGTATCACGACGGGTGTCAGCGGATTATCACGAGCATCGCGCGGGACAGACACTATCTTGTCCACGACCTCCATCCCGCGTACGACATTTCCGAACACCGAGTACGCACCGTCAAGGAACGTTTGAGGGGCAACACAGATGAAGAACTGACTCCCGCTTGACCGGCGCTCGGGATTCACCTGATCAGCCTGTCGAGCCGCCGACACCGCCCCGCGCAGGTGAAGTGCCTTGATCTCTGCGGGAATCGTGTAACCGGGACCTCCCGTTCCGTCGTTTTCGCGGTCGTTATCCTTGCTGTTGGGATCTCCGCCCTGAATCATGAATCCAGGGATTACGCGATGGAACGTGGTGCCATTGTAGAACCCCTGTCGAGCAAGTTTCCGGAAATTCGCAGTGTGCCGGGGAGCGTCCTGGTCGTTGAGCCGGAACACAATTTCACCTAGGGTCGTTTTGATCACCGCGACGTCGTACGTGGCTTGTTCTTGTGCTGTCGCAGTTTGAGCAGCCGCAGTTGCCGTTTCGACCACGTCACTCAGTGCTTCCTGGTTTCCAGCCCGTGCCTTGACCTGGAAGAAATAGGTCGTTCCCGGTTCCAGCCCTTCAAGCGGAGTTCTGTGGAGTGTCGTGATTGCAGGGACAGGGATCGTGCGCGAAAGGGTCTCCCGGGTGGTTCCCACAGCGATCTCGCCGTCTGTGGGAATGGACGTGGACCAGAAAACGACGATCCTGTCCGGTCCTACCGACTCTATGGTGATATTCTCGATTCTGGGCGCTGAGGCTTCTTTTTCGCCGGATTTTCCACAGGACATGAGACTGAGAAGAGGCCACAACAGGATCAGCAGGCTGATTCTCGAGCGCATGGCAGAACGTACTCCCCGCTTGAGTGTTTTCTCAACGCGTTTCCCCGGATTTTGCCGGACGCAATGTTACTTTGTTGATTGTAATCGGTGTGATGGGGTTGTCTCGGTCATCTCGTGGCGCAGCGACGATCTTGTCTACGACATCCATACCGCTCAGAACCTCTCCGAAAGCCGAGTACTGCCCGTCCAGGAATGGTGCATCCGCCACGCAGATGAAGAACTGACTCCCGCTTGATCTCCGTTCAGGGTTGACTTCATCGCCCATTCTCGCTGCGGCAAGAGTTCCCCGTTTGTGCGGCATATTTATCTCCGCCGGAATCTCATACGAAGGCCCGCCCATGCCGTCATTTGCCCTGTCGGCATCTTTGCTGTTCGGGTCCCCGCCCTGAATCATGAAACCGGGGATCACGCGATGAAACGTAGTCCCTTCATAGAAGCCTTCTCGCGCCAACTTCTTGAAGTTCTCCACGTGTCTGGGGGCATCCTTGTCGAAAAACCCAATCACTATGTCGCCGGCAGAAGTTGAAATCACCGCCACTTCCCGCGATTTCGACCCGCAGGAGGTGAGAATGACAGACACGACGACAAGAGGAAGAGTGGCAAGGAAGCTAGTTCTTAAGCGCACACGAACCTCCTCCCGCCATACAGCATGAATCGCACGCCGCCGCCTTGGAACTGGAAGCACCCGCGTTGACTTGAGCGGCAAAAACGCTCAGCTTCTTCTTCACGTTCTTGTTCCCGCAATCACACGCAACCGACTCATTCCGGTCATAGATCAAACGCTCAAAATCTGCTCCACACGAATCGCAATGGTATTCAAAGATCGGCATGTTTCTGCCTCCTGTTATTGAAAAACCCCTACATTCCTATACCAAGATAACACCGTCACGGGTCGGTCAGTTCATCTACGCTGACGCAATGGAGCGCCATATCGACACGTCCCTGGGAATCAAAGGCAACACCCTCTGAAAGCAGCTTCTCCCTTTGTTCCGTGGGCGTTTCGAAGGCCCACGCTCCGGTGAGAACCCCGTTCCGATTCACCACCCTGTGGCACGGAACATCCGCCTCCCTGCACACGAACAGGGCGCGACCAACCTGCCGCGCGTCGCGCGGGCGGTCCAGCGCCAGGGCAACCAGTCCGTACGATGCCACCATGCCGCTCGGAATCCTACGCACGACGTCGTACACGCGCCGGGTGAAGTTTGCGGCGGGAATCATCGGGCTGCAACATTCGCTATTTCGCGAGCGTTTAGTGCACGCCCGTAGAGCCTGAAATCCCGTATGGCGCCGTTGAACACGTCCTGCTGGCCAAATCCGATGCGCAAGGGAACATCATTCGTGATGTCAAATGGTCTTGGAGCGTGGCGCTGGGACACCTTCACCCCGTTCACCCAGAGGCTCAGTGTGTTTCCCTCTTTCACCGCAGCGACGTGGTTCCAACCAGCACTCAGTTCCGAATCGTGGGTAACGCATGCACCCGCTTCCATCGAATGCACATGGCCACTCGGAAGCACTCCCGCGAAGAGCTTCCCCTCGTATGCGGCCATCGACCACACCCGCCTGTACCGAACGTCGGGAGTCCAGTCGAGCCTTACGACGGCTGTCCATTCCCGGTCGCGGTCAGATCGGTACACCTGTGCCAGCGGCAGGCTTCCCGCGTACAGCTTGCCGTTGAACACAGCCATTGCCATCACTTCCAGTTCGTCCGCAAGCCTTCCGCAGTCCGCCCAGTCCTTGCCGCCTTCGTACCTGTACACAACGGCTTTGGGCCATGTCCCCGCAT
>JAKPPK010000387.1 GCA_029547385.1 Candidatus Latescibacterota bacterium | reverse complement strand
AAGTCCGGAGTTGTCCGTTACGGTTATGTTGATGGCAAGAGGTCCGTCGGTCGCGATACCGCTTATGTCGAATATGTCGGAGCGGAGCACAGTGTAGTCCGTTATGCCGGTTGTCCCGTCAATATCACCGAGGTCCAGAGTCTGGGTCTCCGGGGTCGCGCCCGGTACCGTAACCTCAATGGTAGCAATACCGTTATCGTCGTCCGCCCCAATCCACAACCGGAAGCTTGACGAAGTACCGCCAAAGGCCATGTTGGGCGTGAGGGGTACCGCTTCAGTAAAGATATCTCCATCGGTACGGTGGACATAC
This sequence comes from Candidatus Latescibacterota bacterium, assembly GCA_029547385.1. Taxonomy (GTDB): domain Bacteria; phylum Latescibacterota; class MWCZ01; order MWCZ01; family MWCZ01; genus MWCZ01. The sequence goes on along the minus strand of JAKPPK010000387.1, from coordinate 1,499 downwards.
ACGGTTCCCATGATGTCGGGAATCGATCTGTCAACACGGTAGGTCCGCTCGTTATACGTATATTCACCCGCTCCGCCCGTGCCCCATTCAAATTTCGGGGGCAGGGCGCCGCCGGTTTCAAAGATCTCTCCTTCCGCGTCGGTAATCCGGAAGCGCAGGATTTTGAGCCCGTCGTCTCCGTACGACTGATACGTGTAACTGATTCCGTTCATTGGCTGCACTACCCATTCCCATACTTCAGGATCAGTACTGGTTTTCTGCCATATCTCCACAGAGGTTACCGGACCGTCATCGTCTTCAATGGTACCGATGACGTTCTTGGTCATCTGGAGCGTTGAAGGATATCCGGGGGCACCATCATCAAAGATGACGTTACTGCTTCTAATCCTCGGGCGGTCGGATTCCTGGTCAACAGTGTAGGTGTAATCGAGGGTTGCGGTATTTCCCGCTTCGTCGGTTGCGACTACCTGGACGTCTACCTGGCCACTGCCTCCGGCACTTTCCCACGCCTCGGTGTCAAAGTCGTAACTCCAGTTGTACGCACTGCCGCCGGTAAAGCTCTTGGTTGGCACTGCAGGGAGAAGACCCGTCTTAGGATCTTCAATATACAGATCAACCTGTTCCAGCATCTGGGCATCACTCGCCGTACCTTTGATTTCAGTCAGCTTGTTGATAGTCGCGCTGTTTGCCGGACTCGATATCGTTACGGACGGATTGGTTGTATCCACGATGATCGAGAAGTTCGCCGTGGAGGTATTTCCCGCCGCATCGGTAGCCGTTGTGGTTACCTCATATGATAAACCCGAGGCAAGACCGAGCGATCCCAGGGTCGTTGCAGGAAGTGAGAGTTCCCAGTCGTCGCCGGTGGTGTTGGAGGAAGCTTGATCCGCCGCGTCTATTGCGGTGTCGCCGATGCTTGTAACGAGCACTGTCGCGGTGCCGCTCGGACCGTTGTCGGTCACCGTGTAGGTCGACACAACGGGAGAGGCGAGATTTGTCCGCCGCGGCGCGGTCGGAGTATTCAGCCGGATCGTGGCCGGATCAAGGTCAACGCTGAAGGTATATGAGGCGCTCGTTACCGCGTTTCCGGCCTTGTCGTATGCCGTAACGCTGAGCGTTTGGTCTTTCCCGTTTGAAAGCGGAATGTTTCCGCTCCAGTTCTTTGTTGTACTCGGAGCGTCAATGAGCGACAGGGCCTGCGCCGCACCGCCGTTCAGGCTGTATTCAACCCGGTCCATGCCCGATCCGGTTTCGGTGACCGTTCCGGATATCGGCAGTGTCGGCGTTCGTTTCCAACCGCTCAAGGTTGCTACAACCGCAGGAGGAACGGTCAAAACCGGTGCTTGCGTATCAATACGCACGGTTCTCGTTACTTCACGGGGCTTTCCGGCAATGTCGGTCGCGGTAATCGTGAACTCGTACTCACCGTCTGCCGAGCCGTCAAAGAGTATTTGGGTGAGCGGGGTCCCCGGATTTCTCGGCAGGTTCGCCAGGGTCCA
>JAKPPK010000443.1 GCA_029547385.1 Candidatus Latescibacterota bacterium | reverse complement strand
CCGGTATCGTGTTCCTGCCGGTAGACGACGAGAAGCGGCACGAATGCAAGCGCTCGGTGGAGCGGGTGATAACCGAATCGGGCCAGCTTTTTCTGGGCTGGCGGACGGTTCCGGTGTGCAACGATACGCTCGGACCCACGGCGCGCGCGAGCGAGCCGGTCATGGAAATGCTCTTTGTGGGCTCGGCCGGCAGCCCGGGAAGCGGATTCGCACCGCTCACGCCTGAAGCCTTTGACCGCAAGCTCTTTACCATCCGCAAGCAGGCGACGCATCTTCTGCGGGGTTCGGACCGCGATCCGGACAGCCACTTCTATGTGTGCAGTCTTTCCTGCCGCGTACTCGTGTACAAGGGCATGCTTTCCCCGGATCAGCTCGAATCCTACTATCCCGACCTTTCCGCGGACGACTACACCACCCATCTTGCCATGGTGCATTCGCGCTTTTCAACCAATACCTTTCCCTCCTGGGACCGCGCACAACCCCTGCGGTTCATGGCGCACAACGGCGAAATCAACACCCTGCGCGGCAATGTGAACAAGACCATTTCCCGCCAGGGTATGCTCGAAAGCTCCCTCTTCGGCGACGATCTCAAGAAAGCATTCCCGGTTATCGAACCCGACCTTTCCGACTCGGGGTGTTTCGACAACGTGCTCGAGCTTTTGCTCATGGGCGGCAGGAGCCTTCCCGAGTCCGTCATGATGATGATTCCGGAAGCCTGGCAAAACCACCGGAACATGAGCGCGGAAAAGAAAGCGTTTTACCAGTACGCCAGTTCCATGATGGAACCCTGGGACGGTCCCGCGTCAATTTCCTTTACCGACGGCACCTACATCGGCGCCGTGCTTGACCGGAACGGCCTTCGCCCCAGCCGCATCTACATTACCGATGACGACACCGTCATCATGGCGAGCGAGGTGGGCGTGCTTCCGATCGACCCGGCACGCATCGTGAAAAAAACCCGTCTCCAGCCGGGAAAGATGTTCCTCGTCGATTTTTCCAAGGGACGGATTATCGGTGATGAGGAAATCAAGTCCGAAATAACCGCGCGCCGGCCCTACGAGCACTGGCTGCAGAATCAGGTTATTCACCTCGGATCGCTCGTTCCGGGAGAAACAGAGCCCGGCGTTTCGGACGATGAGCTCAAGACTCTGTTGCGAACCTACGGGTATACCCTTGAAACGGTGAACATGCTCCTCAAACCCATGGCTGATACCGCGCAGGAAGCGCTCGGCTCCATGGGAAACGATACGCCGCTCGCCGTTCTTTCAAACAAAAGCCGGCTTCTTTATGACTACTTCAAGGAACTGTTCGCTCAGGTAACGAACCCGCCCATCGATTCGATCCGGGAAGACATCATCATGAGTCTGGAATCCTTCGTGGGCCCGGAGCGGAATCTCCTTGAGCCGATGGAAAGTCATTGCCACCGGCTGCATCTGCCCCTGCCTGTACTGACCAATGCGGAGCTCTCGTCCATCAAGGCGCTCAACAGCCGCGGCTGGCGAACCCGGGTAATCGACAGCACCTGGGATGTCGCGGATGGAGCGGACGGGCTAACCGCGGCGCTTTCCCGCCTTGAAGCCGAGGCAGATCAGGCAATTGATGACGGGTATCAGATAATCGTACTCACCGACCGGTATGTGGACAAGAACCGGGCACCTGTTCCGGCGCTCCTCGCCGTGGGAGCCGTACACCAGCACCTCGTGCGAACCTGCCGGCGAACCCAGATCGGCATCATCCTCGAATCCGGCGAACCTCGCGAGATTCATCATTTCTGTACGCTAACCGGCTACGGCTGCGACGCGATAAATCCCTACCTCGCGTTCGAAACCCTCTGGTTCCTCGCCCGGGACGGACAACTCGAAAAAACTCTTTCTCCCGCGGACATAGAAGCGCGCTACCTCAAGGCGGTTGCCAAGGGCATGCGCAAGGTGTTCGGCAAGATGGGTATATCAACCCTCGAATCCTACAAGGGCGCACAGGTCTTCGAAGCCATCGGTCTTGCTGACGATGTAGTGGACCGCTGTTTTACCGGAACCGCGAACCGCATCGGCGGGGCGGACTTTGCCGCGCTTGCGGACGACGCCAAGCGCCGCCACGAAGAAGCCTGGCCGGACGGTAATGCCGATCCCTGGGACGAATACCGGAGCGCGGGAGACATTCATGTCCGCACCGGCGGCGAAAAGCACATGTGGGATCCTGAATCGATCGCCGATCTCCAGATTGCCTGCCGCCAGGGCGATGCGTCCGCCTGGGCACGGTTTTCCGCGCGCCAGAATGCGCGCAGTACCGAACAGGCGACCATCCGCGGACTTCTGAAGTTCCGCGAAGGGTTCGACGCGAACGGAAACCCCATCACCCCGGTCCCGCTGGACGAAGTGGAAAGCGCAAGCGAGATCGTGAAGCGCTTTGTGACCGGTGCCATGAGTTACGGCTCCATATCGCTTGAAGCGCATGAAACCCTCGCTATCGCCATGAACCGGCTCGGCGGCAAGTCAAACACCGGAGAGGGCGGCGAAGACCCCGCGCGCTTCCATCCCGATTCCTCGGGCGACTCGAAGCGTTCGGCGATCAAGCAGGTTGCCTCCGGCCGCTTCGGGGTAACAATTGAATACCTCACCAATGCCGACGAAATACAGATCAAGATGGCACAGGGCGCCAAGCCCGGCGAGGGCGGAGAGCTTCCGGGGCACAAGGTTGACGAGTACATCGCGAAGACCCGGTACTCAACGCCCGGAGTCGGACTCATCAGTCCGCCGCCCCATCACGACATCTATTCTATAGAAGACTTGGCACAACTCATATTCGACCTCAAGAATGCGAACCCTTCCGCGCGCATTTCGGTGAAGCTCGTTTCGGAAGTGGGAGTCGGCACCATTGCCTCGGGTGTGGCCAAGGGACACGCGGATCACATCCTCGTTTCCGGCCACGACGGCGGCACCGGCGCATCACCCCTGACGGGTGTGCGGAATGCTGGGCTTCCCTGGGAACTCGGCATCGCCGAAACCCACCAGACCCTGGTCCTCAACGACTTGCGCACCCGGGTGGTACTCCAGACCGACGGCCAGCTCAAGACCGGCCGCGACGTGGCGATCGCCGCGATACTCGGCGCCGAGGAATGCGGCTTTTCCACCGCGCCTCTCATTACGCTCGGCTGTGTCATGATGCGGAAGTGTCACAAGAATACCTGTCCCGTGGGCATCGCGACACAGGACAAGCGGCTCCGCGGCCGGTTTACCGGAAGTCCGGACTATGTGGTCAATTTCTTCATGTACGTTGCGGAAGAACTCCGCGGCATCATGGCCTCGCTCGGAGTGCGGAGCTGGAACGAACTCATCGGCCGGGTGGACCTGCTGGAACAGGACACCTCCGTGCTTACGAGCAAGTCGAGGGGCATCAACCTTTCCGCCGTGCTTACGCCCGCCCGGAAAGGGAACGAGGCAAGCGCGGTGTACCACACCATGGCACAGGACCACGGACTTGAAACAATCCTTGACCGGACGCTCATAAAAGAATGCACACCGGCGATTGAAACGGGTAAGCCCGTATCGCTCGAATTGCCGATCACCAACACCGACCGTGCGGTAGGAACCATGCTCAGTCACACAGTTTCCCGGAAAACCGGAAACGAAGGACTCCCCGAAGGTTCGGTGGGCGTGCACTTCGCCGGTTCGGCCGGCCAGAGTTTTGGCGCCTGGCTCGCACGCGGCATCACCTTTACCCTTTCCGGCGACGCGAACGACTACGTGGGGAAGGGCCTGTGCGGCGGCCGGCTCGTAATCATGCCTCCGAAGGAATCGACCTTCAGTGCCCATGAAAACATGATAATCGGTAACGTCGCGTTTTACGGTGCGACCGCCGGCGAAGCATATATCCGGGGCCTTGCCGCCGAACGCTTCTGCGTGCGGAACTCCGGCGCCCGGGTGGTTGTGGAAGGCGTAGGCGATCATGGTTGTGAATACATGACCGGCGGACGCGCCGTCATCCTCGGGCCGACGGGACGAAACTTCGCGGCCGGTATGTCCGGTGGTATCGCCTGGGTCTATGACCCCGACGGCCGGCTCGCCGCGAACTGCAACCGCGAGATGGTCTCGCTTGAACCGGTTCCGTCCGCCGAAAGCGAAGAACTTCGCGACATGATAGTGAACCATCAACACTATACCGGATCG
>JAKPPK010000431.1 GCA_029547385.1 Candidatus Latescibacterota bacterium | reverse complement strand
TTATGCGCGCTGGCCCCTCAAAGGGGCCTGACCGCGCGCGCAGGGCCGAGCCATTTGAATATCTGCAGTCCATGCGTGCGGTCCTACACTGCCACATCGGGAGGTTTCTGAGCAAAAGCACACCCCCGGAACTGTCAAACTCTGGTGAGTCCCCCGGCAGAGCCGGGGGGTTACCCATTGAACTTATATCCCTGCGAGGCGCGCTGCTCGAGCAGTTTCTCTAATGTGCCGATCGCCTTATTTGAAAACTCGGAACGGATTGATTCAACCTTGTATTTCATAACGATCTCCCATTTCTAATGAAACCAAGTCGACGCCCCCAACGCCACTCTTACATTTCCGAAGCCTCCGCGCAGTCAGCAACAAGCCCTTGCGAACTCCATGCTGACGGAAGGCGAGCTCACTGTAGTGCGAACAGCTTGGGTCGAACACACATCGTTCTCGGAGCCAACGCGGGGCTACGAAACGATAAGCGCGAAGGCATATCACAATGAGCTTGATGGCAACCGGTAGCCCCACAAACGAAAGCGTCCTGACATGCGTATCGAGTTGTGTAGTACCAGTGAGTTTCCGCTCTACAGACGGTCGCAATTTCTCATCGACGTCGAATTCAAATGTGTCCATAAATTGATGCCTAACGCTCAGCATCAGCGGCGGCGCGAAGCGCTGTCTGCTGCATGCTGATGTTGGGTGGTGCGCCGCTGTCACGAAGTGCCCCCTCGATCGCCACGAAGTCTGTGCTCCAGCACGGTGATATGGTCGGACGCTGCCTCTGTCTCCCACCAGACATCGACTTCACCCAGAAGCGCGACACACTCGGCAACGACTTCGGCCGCCCGGCTCACAGAGCGACCAAGCCGCCGTCTCCAGACCGGTGCGTCGGCTCGGAACCATGCACGCGTTGTGGCGCCGCGTTTGGGTTTTAGACGGCCTTGCCGAACCACACCTCCGCGACGCCAGACACGTTGGAAGCCGTCCCCAGGCTCCACGTGGAGATTCAAGATGAAACGCGGCAAGCCACGCTTCTCAAGTTGAACGGTCACCACCTCCGTGCCGCCTCGTCCACACCGCTTGAACTCGTGCAGCAACGAGTTGGCCGAAATCGCGTTGGGTCTCGTGAACCCCCGCGCGCGGAGCGCCGGAACGAGCTGGCTAGTGAGTTCAGCGCGTAGAAGCGACCGTGCTGTGATTTTTCAGAACCTTTCCCCCACTAGCTGCTGAGTTTTTCAAAACCATTCCCCCGGTTTTTCAGAACCTTTCCCCCACCCCGGCGACCGGTTCTCAGGGTATGGTCCTCCTTTTACCAAGGAGGCCCCATGCCCTATCGCGAGTTGTCGATGATCGAAGTGCGGGAAGTGTTGCGACGGTACACCGGGGGCGACGGACTCCGGGCGATCGCCCGGGGGACCGGCCTCGACCGGAAGACGGTGGCGAAGTACATCCG
>JAKPPK010000093.1 GCA_029547385.1 Candidatus Latescibacterota bacterium | reverse complement strand
GAAGAAGCATCAAACGGGTCCTGCGGAACAGCGCCGGGACGTGACCATCCAAGAGAGGGACTGAATACACATGTGTATCGATCAGGTCTTGAGGAACGAGTTGACGCCGCAGCAATACGACGCGGCGGTGGATACCGCCCGCGAGGTTTTGTGTCTGGCATGCGCCGGCTCGGGCAAGTCCAGGACGTTGGCCTACCGGATCGCCAGACTCCTCGCCCAGAATGAGCCGCCCGAAGGGATCGTGGCCTTCACGTTCACCGAAAAGGCGGCCGAGTCCATCAAACGCCGGGTTTCTCAGGCCCTGACCACCGCAGGACTCGATCCCACCGTGATGGGGGCGATGTATATCGGGACCATCCACTCCTACTGCCAGCACGTGCTGGGTGACACGGACGCCACATATCGACAGTACGACGTTCTCGATGAGAACCGGCTCAAACTCTACATGATTTCGCGTTATTACCAGTTGGGTCTTCAATCCTTCCGACCGCGCGCACGGAACAACAGCTATTTCGACACAATCAAGCAGGCCTCGGATGCCTGGAAGACCGCCCACGACGAGCTGTTGGACTTCAATACGGTCTCCGCTGAAGATCAAGACATCGGTGACTTGCTCACTCGCATTCGGGGCGGTCTCAGGACGGATCAATACATCGATTTCTCTTTGATGATCCGGGATGTGGTCGAGGCGATCCGTTCCAATGCAGCCGGTGTGGAAAACGGCATTGGGGATTTGCGTCACCTCATGGTGGATGAGTATCAGGACGTCAACCCCTGTCAGGAGGAGCTGATCCGCCTGCTGCATCAGCGCTCGCAGACGCTTTTCGTGGTTGGAGACGACGACCAGTCGATCTATGCATGGCGGGGGGCCGATGTCAGCAACATCTTAGGTTTTCAACGACGTTATGCCGGCTGCAGCGTGCATACCCTGTCGCAAAACTTCCGAAGCACGGAGCCCATCGTCCAGGCTTCGGACGCCTTCGCGGCCGCCATGCTGGGGCCGAGCCGGATTCCGAAAAATCCGGCGGCCTTTGCGAATCGGACGCCCCAGGATTTTAGAGTGCTGTGGTTTCCGGACCGCGACGCCGAGGCGGGATGGGTTGCGGATAGAATCCAGGGGCTGTTGGGCACCGCCTATGACGACAACGGCGTCGTCCGTGGTTTGACGCCTGCTGATTTCGCGATTCTGATGCGCTCGACACGTCAGGCCGAGCAGGATGACACGCCGAGACATGCAGCGTTTACGGCCGCCCTGGAGGCCCTCGGCATTCCTTTCAGTTTGGAAGCCGGCGGGGGGCCCTTCGACCGCCCGCAGACATCGGTTCTGCGCAGCACCTTTGAACTACTCCGCAATACCCCGCTTGACCGGACCACGGTACAACAGCATTTCAACAGCGCGGTGCTGCCTGCGTTTCCCGACGCCGATTTCAATGCCCTGGTTCGTGTTCTCACCGATTGGAGCCGCCGCATTCACCGTCCGCAAGGCTCGACGAGAATCCGACTCTATCCTCAACAGCTTGTCTACGATCTATTGGAAGCTTTCAACATCGAGCGGACGAATTTCAGCGACGATGTCATGCGGGACGTCGGACTTTTCAGCCGCATGATTCTCGACGTCGAGACGGTGTATATGAGCGTGGACTCCAGACAACGCTTTTCGGACGTCCTCAACTTTCTGCAGAACGCCGCCGAGACCGGTTACGATGTTTCCACCGACGATGTGCTTC
>JAKPPK010000393.1 GCA_029547385.1 Candidatus Latescibacterota bacterium | reverse complement strand
CATGGGGGAGGTCCGGGTAACGCCAGAGAGAATTCATGGATTCGGTTGTGACGGGAACGGCAGCAGCTGGATCATAGGCCCGGACGGAGTGATCCTGAAAGAAGCGAGTGTCTTCGGCGAGGAAGCAGTTGTCGCGGACGTTGCCATCGCAGACGCCACACGGCGCCTAGCTCTTCTGAGCAGGGAATTGGCCCCGCTCGGCAAATGGTGGAATCTCGGAGTGAAAATCCTCGGCGACCTCTCCTCTGGAGAGTGGACGTCGCCAGAAATTCCAGGCACACCAAAGAAATGAGGAACGTATGTTGAAGGTTCGTTTTGCCGCCGCGCCCATCCTGTGGAGGGGCGTACCGTTCGAAGGGATTGCACGCGAGGTGGCTGACATCGGGTTTGACGGGATCGAAGCTCCCGTCACGCGCTACAGGGAAGACAGGGAAACGCTTCGCCGCCTCCTGGGCGAAACCGGGCTGGCGCTCGCAAGCACGTATACATCCGGATACTACATGGACCCGGGCTCAAGGGAGGATGAAATTCGCGCGGTGGTGGAGGTTGCGAAGTTGCTGCCAGAGTTCGGATGCCATACGATGATCAGTGCACCGCAGGGGTTGCGGAAGGAGCGTAAGGCATACTCCCTCTGGGAGTATCGGACGCTTTTCGAAGCGCTGAACGAAATCGGTAGAAGAATCGCTGACTTCGGCGTTACGCAGGTGTACCACAACCACGCGTGGACGGTCGTTGAGACGCGGCTTGAAGTTGACCTTCTGTGCGCACATACCGACCCACGATACGTGAAAATGGGGTTTGACACGGGTCACCTTCACCTCGGGTGGTCGGATCCCGTGGAACTTATCCGTCTGTACGGTGATCGCGTGGCCTACCTGCATTTCAAAGACGCTCGCGGGAGAGCGGACCAGTGGCCGCTCATGGGCAAAGATGACGACGTGTGGTGCGAACTCGGTGCCGGTGAGGTGGACCTCGCCGGGATCGTTCGCGAACTGAACGCCCGCAACTGGGAAGGCTGGCTCAGCTACGAACAGGACAAGACTGCAAAAACGCCCCGGGAATCTGCTTCGGAGAGCCTGAGGTACGCAAAAAAGCTCGTCGCGGAATTTGGCAGTTAAGGCGCCGCGAACCGCAACACACAGGAGGCCGGACGCGATGCTGACCGGCCTCCTGTTTTTTTACGGCGGGTGAGATACTCCGGCGATGTTCAAACCCGCACGCGCGCCGCTGCCACAATCTGACCCGTTTCGGTTTCCACGGCACGAACATGAACCACGCGGTCGGTTCCAAGACGGTATATTTTGCCGAGGAACACGACGCGGCTGTTCAGAAGGTGGCCCAGCTCGATTGCGCGGGAGGGTTCGATCGCTGCGCTAACGCTCAGGCTCTGTTCCGCGATGATCTGTGCGAGGCGGTCGCGTTCCACCATGCGAACGGAGCCCAGCCGCAACAGGGTTTCTGTGGAAACGTCGCGGAGATACGCC
>JAKPPK010000385.1 GCA_029547385.1 Candidatus Latescibacterota bacterium | reverse complement strand
TTCTTCTAAAATCTTTTTCGCTTCCGCCGCCGTCAGCGCGTCGATTTCGGCCAGCATGGGCATCCAGTCCACTTCCGCCTCGCGGCGCTGCTGGATCAAGTGGCGCATGGCGCGGACCTTTTCGGCCAGTTCGGCATGTTCTTTGTAGAGGTGCAGGGCACAGGCCGTCAGTTCGCCGATGATGCGCTGGCGGTTGATAGGCACATAGCCAGCCTCCCCCGCGAGCGCGTAGGCGGTGGAGAGGTGCTTTTCGGCGCACAGTTCGCACCCGGTCGCCGGGTAGATAGGCGGGACGCGGACGGATGAATCGCCGCCGCCTTTATGTTGTCCGCAGCAGGCCATTATTCGCCCCCCAGCAGTTCTTCAAGCTCTGCGGAACTGTTTGGTATCGCATCCCATTCGTCGTTTGAGTATATGCAAGCGGGGTCTGCGCCGGGGTCGTTGGGGTCTTCGCAAAACGGACAATCGTTTGATGGCGGGTCGCGATACCAATGGTCGCCACTAAACCCCCACTTGGCGTTAAAATCGGGGTCGTCAGGGTCTGGCTCGCTTGTGGCATAGGCGCCGATGTACTCACAAGGGGCCAGCACCCCGGTTGCGGCGGCGTGACTTACGGTTCCATCCGCAGATACTTTGCGGAGCAAAACGTTTGTCCCCTTATCTACGCTATATTCAACGTATGCAGTATCACACCCCCAAGTCCCCCGAGGATCGCCGACGCCGCCATACCCATCCAATGCCCATAATCCCAATTCGCTGACATACCACGCAAAGTCATACCCAAGCGTATGCCCAAAATCGCACCCGCCAGGCTGGCACTCGCACTTTGCGGCTCTGGCGTTTATCATGGTGCTCCAAGCGTCGCGCACATACTCCGCATCCGCCTTTGTGTCGAATGGCCCCTTGAGTGTGTGGATGCGTGCCATTATGGTCACATCGTCAATTATGGGTATCTCACATCCGGCATTATTGAGTGACGACGGCAAAACCAAAACATCGCGCATATTGGGAGACTCTGAAAGGTAGATGCGAATGCCCGTCCTAATGGTTCTGACAAGCTGGTGGTCGGGGTCGCCGCCATCGTATGTAATTTTCAGGTCTAAGACATTCAGCCCACTATTAACATTCGCGTTGATATACCATACGTCCGACTCTTCCGCCCCTGCCCCCGAATCATAGCCTTCGTACAATACAGAACGCCCAATCCATCCGTATTCCTCATTTGCGCCTACAGAGATTGGCCCAATTGTTTTGATTGTCGTGCCGTTAAGAATCAGATCAATGCTTACGCTCGCGTCAAAATCGGCATGAGAAACGAGATAATACTTGATGGCTGAAATATACTGGCCGTGAACGCCAGATATGCAGGCATCCGTTCCGGGCCATCCGTTTTCTCGGATTTCAATCGCTCTTACGAGCCGCCTTGGGGATTCATCGTCCCACATCCTTCTGCCGGACTCCGGGTGCGGGTCGCCGCTTGACGGATAGGTTTCCGGGAAAACCGCGTCGTACCCTAGTCCGGCAGAGTCGAACACGCCGCAGTCCGTGCAGGGACAAAGCATGATGACGCTCCACCCTTTCTCGTCGCACGGACAGCAATCACACAGATAGGCAAGTCTCGTGGCGGCGTTGCGAAGAAACAGGCGAAACGAGGAGATGATTGATTCTCCATCCTTCACGTTGAAAAGTTTGCGCCATCCCACACTCACGGTGTCACCTGTATTTCTCCGCCTTCGCAATCGCCAAACAACAGCTCCGTGTGCTCCCCGCCCGTCAGATAGTCCTGCGTGATCGAGGCAATCGCCCCGTCCAGAACCGTCACCCGCCCCGCGAGCTGGCTGGCGAACGCGATTCCGCCGTTCGGGTTGTCGGGCGGGTCGTCGTCGTCTGCCGCCCCGACGATGATTTCAGCCTGCGCCCCGTCAACCGCGTCAATCCAGCTATGAATCCACACGTAATAAATGCCATCTGAGGACAGCGTTTCCTCCACCGCCGTCACGTTGGCGCGCTCGCCGTTGATTTTCACCGTGCCGCAGATTCCGGCAACCACGGCGCCGCCGCTGGTCACGCCGATCTTGCACCCATCGCCGTCGCTGGCGTCGATGACCTTGAAATAGCTGGCGTAGTCTGACCCTCCCCCCTCTCCCTGCATAACGGGCCATTCTGGAAAATCGTCCTCGATGTAGTCAACCCTCGCCTCCAATGCGCTGAGTTTCGCCGAAAGCGCGGCTACCATGACCAATGCGTCCGCACCTTCTA
>JAKPPK010000384.1 GCA_029547385.1 Candidatus Latescibacterota bacterium | reverse complement strand
GGTCGGATACCCGTGGGCGGACGATTTCGAAGGCGGCCACGGCGCATGGTTTGCCCAGTCACCGTGGGGCCTCTCCAGCGAAAACTCCCGTTCCGGAATGTGGCACTGGACGGACAGTCCTGCGGGAGTGTACCGCTCAGGTGAAAACACCGCCTTGCGTATCACGATAGACCTGAGCCAGGCCACGGCGCCGCAGTTGAGCTTCTGGCAACGGTATTCCTTTGAGCCGAACGCGGACTGGGGCTTTGTCGAAGTGTCTACAGATGACGGTGCGTCGTGGACGCAGGTGTGCTTTGTGACGGGTTCCAGCGCGGAATGGGTGTCTGAAACGATCGACCTATCCCCGTTTCGCGGTAATCCACGCGTGCAGGTGAGGTTCCGTCTGACGTCAAACGGGTCTCAGGAAAGTGACGGCTGGCACATCGACGACGTCGCCTTTTCCGAGGTCGCTCAGGCAATTCCTTACCCGTTCGTCGAACGATTCGATGACGGGAACACCGCCGCCCGCTGGCTTACCGCAAGCTGGGAACCCATGACGGGAGGAATGTCTGCGCCCTATCTGATGCACGACAGCCCGTCTGGAAATTACCCCGTCGACGCGTTCAGCGGCCTCACGCTTGCCGGAACGATAGATCTCAGAACAGCCACCAACCCGGTACTCAACTTCTGGCACAAGTACGCCTTCTTCACGGATCATTCCTACGGCCACAACGAGGATGATTACGGGCGGGTGTACGTAAGTCCGGACAACGGTGCGGTGTGGTATCTGATGGCATCGTATACGGGGTCGGCAACAGACTGGACGAAGGTCACGATCAACCTGAGTCAGTTTGCCGGTGCATCGTCCGTGCGTGTCCGCTTTGTGACGGACGACAACATCGACGCGGGAAACACGAGTTACAACCGCCAATCGGGCGGCTGGTGGCTCGATGAAATCCGTGTCGAGGAGCTTCCCGCTCCCGTAACGCTCAACCCCATCACCTCGAGCTCCCAGCATCACGCGGCGCTCTCATGGACACAGAACGCGGATACCGACTTCAGCCGGTACGAAATCCGCCGCGCCACGAGCAGCGCCGTGACGATATCCAGCGACCTCGTGAAAACCATCACCACCCAGTCAACAACGGCGTGGACCGACACGTTTGCCTTGGTGGAACCGGCACGGTTCTCGTATCGAGTATATGTCGTTAACACACTGGAAAACGTGAGCCCTGGTAGCAATATTCTTACCGCCGACTACACGATTCCGCTGAAGACATTCCCCTTCACCGACGATATGTCCGCGGCCACGGAAAACTGGAGCTGGGGCGACCCGTGGGGTCCCACATCGGAATCGTTTCATTCCGGCCCCGCAAGCTGGAAAAGCGGGCCGGGACGAGCGTACCCGCCGAATGCGAACACTGCGCTCGCCACCCGTGTAAACCTCTCCGGGGCCACGGCGCCCGTTCTCACCTTCTGGCATCGGTACGCTTTTGAGCAGGCGGTGGACTTCGGCTACGTGGAAATCTCGTCAGACGGCGGGCAGACATGGGCTGCCGTCATGGCGGTCACCGGGGTGGATACCATGTGGGCCAGTGAGCGGATAGATCTCGGGGCTTACATGGGCAGCACGATCGGTCTCCGGTTCCGCGTAACAAGCAACGCAACCACGCACTTGGACGGCTGGTACATCGACGACGTCACCATCGCGAATGGCCCTCGCATGGCGACCTATCCGCTCTTCGACGACATGGAATCGGGCCCGAACGCGTGGTTCCCGCAGTCGCCGTGGGGGCTCTCCAATGTCGGCTCGCGATCCGGCGAATGGCACTGGACGGACAGCCCGGCGGGAAGTTACGCGCCCAACACGAACTCCGCGCTCACCTTGCGCATCAATCTCTCAGGCGCCGCCGCACCCGAACTCCGTTTCTGGCAGCGCTACTCATTCGAGCCCAACGCGGACTGGGGATACGTCGAAGTGTCCGGCAACAACGGCTCTTCGTGGACCCAGGCCTGCTTCGTCACCGGCAGCCAGGCAAGCTGGCGCGAAGAACGGGTTGATCTTTCCCCGTGGAAGGGCAACGCGGACGTACTCCTCCGCTTCCGCCTCACGTCGAACGCCTCCAACGAAAGCGACGGATGGCACATCGACGACATCTCCATGGTTGAGGTCGCGAGGGAGTTCCCGTACCCGTTCGTGGAAACGTTTGACGACACGGCTGCCCTTTCCCGTTGGCACACGGCAAGTTGGGAACCGGTCACCGGTGGCCGGACCACGCCGTTCCAGATGCACGACAGCCCTTCCGGAAACTACCCCGCCAATGCGTTCAGCGCT
>JAKPPK010000355.1 GCA_029547385.1 Candidatus Latescibacterota bacterium | reverse complement strand
CGATCTGCGAGACCTTCTTGACCCGCTTGTTCAGAAGACGCTCGAGTCCGTGTCCTGCTACTCACAGGTGATAGGCGAAATCGATCGTCTTGTGGATGCGTCGTTCGTTGGCAAGGAAGCGCAGCGTGTGATGGACCTGATTCGGCAAGTGAGCACGCTGGAACACGAAGCGGACCTCGCGCAGGAGGCACTTTCACGCCGGCTTTTTGAAATCGAGGACCGTCTCAAGCCCGGTGCGCTCTTCATGTGGATTGAAATCATTCGCCGACTGGGCAGTGTCGCCAACAAGGCGGAAAAAGCGGCGAATCGCCTCCGCATGTTTCTCGCAACGTAACGTTTGTTACGAGCCATCTCTCTCGTTCGGGAGCCTTCGTGTTTGACCCCTGGGTTTTCACCGCATGCGGTCTGATCGCGGGACTGTACATGGCGTGGACCATAGGCGCGAACGATGTCGCCAACGCCATGGGCACATCCGTCGGGTCGAGAGTACTTACGCTTCGGACGGCCATTCTGGTGGCCGCGGTTTTCGAATTTTCCGGTGCGTTTTTCGCGGGTGGACAGGTGACGAATACCCTGAGGTACGATGTCATCAACGTGCACGTTGTGGAGAAGGTCGGGCATACGATGGGCGTGGGAATGCTGGCGGCACTTCTTGCGTCGGCCGCCTGGCTTCACCTCGCAACCTGGCGTGGCTGGCCGGTATCGACCACGCATTCGATCGTCGGCGCTGTGGCAGGTTTCGGGTTCGCTGCCAGTGGAGCGGATGCAGTCCGCTGGAGCACTCTCGCGAGGATCGGGACGAGCTGGGTGATTTCCCCGGTCCTGGGGGCGCTTGGGGCATGGGCGATGTTCATCCTCGTTCGGAAACTGGTATTCGCAACCGAACATCCGGTGGCACGCGCACGAATCGTTACGCCTGTTCTCATCGGAGTGGTAGGAGCGGTGCTCACCCTTTCGATGATTTACAAGGGTCTGAAGAACCTTCATCTGAATCTGCCTCTCACGCAGGCGCTTTTGCTGGCCGGTGTGGTCGGTGTGGCCGCGGGCTTTGCGGGAAAACTCCTGCTGGTGCGAAAGCTTGTTGACGTGGGAGAGGGGAGCAGGGAAGACGAAATCTCAGCCGTGGAACGTCAGTTCCGGTCGTTGCAGGTGGTCACAGCGTGTTATGTCGCGTTCGCGCACGGGTCAAACGACGCGGCAAACGCCATAGGACCCATGGCGGCCGTCCTGACGTCGGCCGGAAACGATTTTCTGCGGAATTTCGGGGACCCGACCACCGTGCTTCTGGCATTAGGAGGGTTTGGCATTGTTCTCGGGCTGGCGACGTATGGTTACAAGGTGATATACACAATCGGCAGCAAGATAACCGAAGTAACCCCCAGCCGCGGTTTCGTCATGGAGTTCAGTACCGCGTCCGTCGTGTTGCTCGGGTCGAAACTCGGTTTGCCTGTTTCTACCACGCACATCATTATAGGAGCAGTGGTTGGCGTCGGCTTTGCCAGAGGTATGTCCGCACTCAACACCAGAATGGTCGGGCAGATCATATGGTCATGGGTGGTGACACTACCATCCGCCGGGCTCCTCGCTGCTCTGTTCTTCTACGCGCTTCGCACGGTCTTCCTTTAGCGTGTCGGCGTCGGCCTGCGGTTGAACAGGTCGAAGAGCTGTTCCGATCCTCCTGAAATCATGAATCCGCGTTGCCCGCGGACGTTCCACGCGATATCCAGCCTTGACACACGCCCTGTGGCGGCTCTGTTGTTGTACACGCGGAATCCCGCGCCGATGTTCGCACGGATATCCCGCGGGTCAACACGTCTGTCGGGTTGCCAGACGTACCCTGCGTCCGCGAACACCACGAAACCGAGTCGGTACACAAGCACACGCACGGGCGAAAAGATTCGGTCTTCGGCATTCAGGACGATTCTGCGGTTACCTTCGAAGGCGTTCGC
This sequence comes from Candidatus Latescibacterota bacterium, assembly GCA_029547385.1. Taxonomy (GTDB): domain Bacteria; phylum Latescibacterota; class MWCZ01; order MWCZ01; family MWCZ01; genus MWCZ01. The sequence continues at coordinate 1,916 of JAKPPK010000355.1, read as the reverse complement.
ACTGTAACCTCGCAACCCTCGATCGCCCCCCAGAACAAGCTGGTAGGGACCATCCATTCGCTCTCCGCTGCGCCAGTTCACGTTCAACGCAAAGGTTTGCCACGGAAGTCCGGTGTAGTAATGATGCAGGTACGCTGCCACCTCACGGTTTGACCATGCACTCCTTCCGGAACCCTGGTCGTCGGCAAGGCGAGTGCTGACCTGAAGGCGTGCTGCGGTGACGTGTTCCCCGCGAACGGCGCACCATTCGGCGAACGCCCCTGCGAGACCGTAAGGATTGTGTGTCGGTTGGGAAGGCAGACCGAATCCTGTGGTAAGACCTATGTTGGTACCAGATTCGACGTCCTCGACAGTGTCGTAATCGTCAAGGTTGCGAAGTTTGTGAAATGCGCTGGTCCTTTGCCTGCTAATAGTGAAAGATGGTTCATACGCAACCCGTGAGACGCGGATCGTGTCTCTGGGCAACCACGTGGCGAAGAGCAAGGGGGTGTCCGTGTGCCTCGTATTCCGCAACCTGAGTGCGGCCTGCAATTTGGTGCGCTTGGAGGCTTCTCCCCACGCGTGGGCCACCCAGGCATACGTGTCTGTCGTCGTAACGGGAAGCTCCGCGACAGGCACCTTGTCGCGCCAAAGACGCATCCTGCCGGTGAAATGGTAGAACTCGACTCCGCCCGCGTTGCGCGTGCGCGTGGTGGTAAATGGACGCGCCAGCGCAGTCATGAACTCGTTTCCGAGGTACGCGCGCGATGCAGAAACCTGAAGGGCGAAACGCGAGCCTATGAGCCTTGGGTCCTTGTACTGAAAAAGCCATTCCGTTTCCGTTGTTCCGCGTGAACGGTTTCGTTCCCGTTCGTACTGCGCCGCGATTTCCTTCCCGAAACCCAACAGGTTCTTCTCTGTGACCAGCGCTCCAATTCTGTCCGATCCGCCACCGCTTTCCCAAATCCACCCTGCGGCGAGGCTGAAATTGTCGCTGGTGCGCACAAGAACCCGTACGCCGTTTGAGTCTGCGGGATAGGCTTCGATCGTAGCTTCGTTGATGAACGAGTACGCTCGAAGGTTCCGTTCGGACTCATCCAGAGATTTCTGCCACAAGGTGTCGCCGACGGCGAAGAGGAGTTCGCGCTCGACGACGTGTGGTTTCGTTTTGATGTGGAGCGCGTTGAGCATCGCGTACGTCCACCTCGATAACCGTCTCCGCGTATGCACTGCTTCTTCCCACCACGGCGGAACCACGTCTCCGGGTACGACGTCCACCTCAGTTATCACGCGGCTCTGGTGAAGCGCCGCGGAATCGACAACCGGGGAATCCTGTGGAAATGCCCTGGATGCGCAGAAAAACGACATTGCCAGCACAAGCGCCGTATTCATCACTGCCGAATCCCGGGGTGTGGGACGTCGTTCGCCGTCTCGATCGCCAAGGTGATTACTCGGTTCGCTACTCCGGGTGTGCCCAGTTTCGTCCTGATTTCTCTGGCCTTTTCCACCCAGAAATCCGGTGGCCGCTCAGTAACCGTTGCCAACGCCGATTCGATTCGAGAAGCTTCCGCGTCCTCCTGAACACATTCAGGGTACGCGTTTGAGCAGAGCAGAATGTTGGGGAGCCCTATCCATCTGGTGTGAACGAGGCACCTCGCTACGCTGTACGTCAACCAGTCGGTACGGTACGCAATCACCGTCGGGATCCCTGCCAAGGCCGCTTCGAGGGTGGCTGTTCCCGCGCAGGCAATACATGCCCGGGCTTCGTTCAGGAGTTGCGCCAGAGGTGAGGTGGTGACAGGCAACGGTGCCCGACCTGCTCGGGAGAGTGCGGCCCGGATCCACCCGGCATGATGCTCCGTTGGTGCCCGAAACACGCAAGGCACCCCCAGGCGTCTGCCGACGTCGGCAAAAAGGACGGATAGGCGGTCAATCTC